>JBGAUR010000010.1:0-19468 GCA_044228545.1 Minisyncoccia bacterium
CCAAGTTTTTATTTGGTAACACAAAGTTCTCATGGTTTTGGTTAGCTGTTCGAGTCTACGTTGGCTTCGAATGGCTAATTGCTGGTTGGGGTAAATTTACTGGTAGTGGCTGGGTTGGTGACGGAGCAGGGAATGCTGTTTCTGGTTTTATGAAAGGTGCACTCGCCAAAACTGCCGGAGCTCATCCAGATGTACAAAGTTGGTATGCTACTTTTCTTGAAAATGTTGTCATCCCACATGCATCGTTCTGGTCTCATTTGATAGTCTATGGAGAAATCTTGGTTGGGGTTGCACTTATTATAGGTGCGTTTACTGGTATTGCAGCATTCTTTGGATTATTTATGAATTTAAACTTTATGCTTGCGGGAACTGTAAGTGTAAATCCAATACTTTTCACTATCAGCATTTTCCTAATTCTTGCTTGGAAAACAGCTGGATACATAGGACTCGATCGCTACTTACTACCGCTTCTCGGTACATACTGGCAACCCGGGAAATTATTTACTAAAAATTCTTAACAAAAAACTAAATTATTAACTTTTAACTTTAACTGCTATATTAAATATAGAGGCTTTATTACCTCTTTTTAATTATTTATGGCTAAAGATTATTCAAGCATACACAGAAAACTAGTCACAAAATACTTTTGGCAGGTGATCAAACACTACAAAGTATCGTTTTTTACCCTACTTGGCTTAGTGGTGTTTACATCATTCATAGATATTTATATACCGATTCAGTACTTAAAACTTTGGGAAGTATTGAGCGATAATGATTCAAATGCTTACTTAGAAGCTCGTAATTTAATAATACTCATACTTATAATAATTACGGTTAGATTTGTCGCAAGACGTGCCTCATCTTTTCTAAATGATTATTTCCAAGCTGAAGTTATGGCAGGACTAAGGAAGCAAGCCTTTTCTTATATGATAGGGCATTCACATGAATTTTTTGCATCAAAGTTCGGAGGGTCTTTAGTTCAGAAAATAAATAAATATGCTCGTGCTTTTGAAAAACTCATGGAGAAGTTAGTTTCAGATGGCTTACCGCTTCTTATAAGGGGACTCGGAACTATTATTGCTATATACATTCTTCTCCCAAAATACTCATATATATTATTTATCTTCTGCTTTATATTTATTATCACTGCATTTATTGTCACTAGATATAAATTAAAATACGACATAATGGCAGCTTATGCTGATACTAAGACCACAGGTGCGCTTGCCGACTCTATAGGCAATCACTCATCTGTCCAATTATTTACTGGACATAAGTATGAAGAAGAGAGAGTTGGAGGTGTGATTGATGATCAGAAAAAAGCCGTAGTGTTTAACTGGTATTTATGGGATGGGCTCAATGCTATCCAGTCTTTTTATGCTGTCATTATAGAATTCTTAATAATGTGGATTGCTATTGGGGATTGGAAAATTGGATTAATATCCTTACCTCTTATAGTGTTACTTCAAAGCTATGTTATACGTCTAGTAGAAAACCTATGGAATTTTGCGAGCATTGTCCGTACTTTTTACGATGGGTTTGCAGACGCTCAGGAGATGGCGGTTATTTTAGACAAGCCATATGGTGTATCTGATAACCCTATAAAAGAACTCTCTTCGACTAACGGTAATCTTAAATTTGAGAATGTAACTTATATATACGATAAAAACAATACAAAAGTATTTGATGATTTTTCACTTGAGATACCTGCAGGTCAAAAAGTCGCGGTTATAGGTTCATCTGGAGCAGGGAAATCTACTTTTGTGAAGTTGATAATGCGACTCTTTGACGTAACAGAAGGCTCTATATCTATTGATGGTATAGATATAAGGAATATCTCTCAAGAAAATCTACGTGCACAAATATCGTTTGTTCCTCAAGAACCTGTACTATTTCACAGAACCCTAATGGAAAATATAAGATATGGTAGAAGAGATGCTACTGACGAGGAAGTGAAAAAAGCAGCAGAGCTTGCCCACTGTACTGAGTTTATAGAAAGTCTACCTTATAAATATGAGACATACGTAGGGGAGCGAGGAGTTAAACTCTCAGGTGGTGAGCGCCAACGTGTAGCTATCGCACGCGCAATACTTAAAGATGCTCCTATACTAGTGCTCGATGAAGCGACCTCATCGCTTGATTCTCATTCCGAAGTTTTAATTCAAGATGCGCTTCATAACTTGATAAAAGGAAAAACTACTATCGTGATTGCGCATAGACTCTCTACAATCCGCGAGATGGATCGTATTGTTGTTATTGCAAACGGAAAAATAGTTGAAGAAGGTACTCACGAGGAATTAATAAATAAAGACGAAGGAGACTATAAAAAACTTTGGGACCTTCAAGCGGGAGGATTTAAGCAAGACTTATAGGAGCTTTATTTGCTTGCACTGATTTCCAAAAGAAGTAACCGATAATTATAAATGTCACAACAGGGGAGACTAGTGCCGGGATATGAACTCCGAATCCATCGGCAACCATTATAACTCCAAGGACGAATATTGAATACATGGCACCATTCTTCAAGTACATGTATTTTTTAATTCTTTCTATGTTTCCAATTGTAAGCTTACGAAGTACAAACGCACCGATACCATTACCAATGAGAATAAGAGGGATCGATAGTGTGAATGCAAATGCTCCAAGAACTCCATCAATAGAGAATGTCGCATCTATGATTTCTAGGTATAGAATTTTTGACATATCACTCATATTACTCTTACCTTCGACAAGCTCTCGTTCTACTTTCTCAGCGTTCTCTTTGAATCCATGAGTGATGAAGAATGCAGTAGATCCTACAACAGCAGAAAATGCTAGCATTGGATTTATCTTCATAGAATACCAGACTATAACTGCAAGGATTATAGATACAGTTGCAAAGAACCAAACTCCATGTTTTTGGAAGAATTTTTCTCCAAAAAGTCCAAAATTCTTCTTCTCAAGAAATAGCCAGTGAAAAAATAGAAATACAAGAAATACTCCGCCTCCCATTAGTAGTATTGGTGCAGCTGTTTCTATGGCTTTTGCAACTGATGGATCATTGCTAAATGTAGCAGTCAGAGCTCCTATTGGGCCTAGTCCTGGAACGGTAGCCCAGATTATAACCCAAGGTAGTAATCCACGAACTAAGAAAACGGCGATTAAAAAGCCCCATATTAGGAACCATCTACGAGCTTTTTTACCCATAGTGCTAAGAACTTCCGCATTTATAACTGCGTTATCTATGCTTGAGACTATCTCAAATAGGACTAGTCCTAGGACGGTAATAATCATTGTCGTAATCATGTTGGTACAGTATACATATTTTCAATTAGTTTTACAAAAGGAGACAATAAATATACTATATATAGTATGAATTCCGAAACCAGGATATGCCAGAATTGCAATAACTCCTTTACCATCGAACCAGATGATTTTTCGTTTTATGAGAAAATCAAAGTTCCTCCCCCGACATTTTGCCCAATGTGTCGTACTCAAAGAAGATGGGCTTTTCGAAACGAAAGAGGACTCTATAAAAGAAAAAGTGATTATAGTGGAAAAGAAATTTTCTCAATGTTTTCTTCTGATTCTCCAATTAAAGTTTTTGAGAAAGATATTTGGCTTTCTGACGTATGGGATCCTATGGATTATGGACGTGATATTGATTGGTCTAGACCATTTCTTACTCAACTTTATGAACTTATGAGTGAAGTTCCTTTTAAATCTCGGAATGTGATCGGAGGAGTCAATAGTGATTATTGTAATAATGCAACAGATCCAAAGAATTGTTACTTAGTTTTTAATACAACTTACCCTGAAGATTCTATGTATTCAAATGGGGTTAATTTTTCTCGAGACTGCGTAGATGTATCGCATGTTTCAAAGTGTGAGACATGCTACCAAAGTTTTTGGATCGGGTCTTGTTATCGAACCCATTTTTGCTCTCAGTGTATAGATTCAAGTGATTTATGGTTTTGTCGCGACTGCCAAGGATGTATGAATTGTTTTGGTTCAGTAAACCTTAGAAATAAAAATTATTATTTTTTCAACCAACAACTATCAAAAGAAGAATATGAAGAAAAAGTAAAAGAATATAAATTACACACCAGAGAGGGTATAGAGCGTGCGACAGCAGAAGCTAGAACTTTTTGGAAGAAATTTCCCAATAAGAATCATCAAGGAATTAAAAATATCAATAGCACGGGTTCGTATGTTAGTAATTCTAAAAATGTTCAAGATTCTTTTTTGGTTCGCGAAGGTGAAAATCTCAGATATTGCCAGTATCTACAAGAGGCTCCTGCACCTAAAGATTGTTATGATTATTCAGGTTGGGGGGCAGGAGCTGAAATGGTGTATGAGGCTGTGTCTACTGGGTCAAATGTTCAAAATTCAAAATTTACTTGGATGACCCAAGAAAATGTCCATGACATGAGCTACACAATAGCCTGTGCAAACGGATCTCAAAATTTGTTTGGTTGCGTAGGGCTTCGCAAAAAAGAATTTTGTATTTTGAATAAACAATATACCAAAGAGGAATATTATGAATTTGTTAAAAAAATAAGGAAACACATGGATGATATGCCGTATATAGATAAAAAAAGAAGGGTCTATAAATATGGAGAATTTTTGCCAATAGAGTTTAGTCCATGGGCATACAATGAGACAATTGCACAAGAATATTTTCCTCTAACCAAAGAACAAGCAATAGCCGAAGGTTATCGTTGGCGTGAACCTGATACTAAAGACTATATCCCAACACTAGAAGATCGAGATGTTCTAAATGACATCACAAAGATAGATGATTCGATTATTAAAGAAATTATTGAATGTAGTCATAAAGGGGAATGTAATCAAGGTTGCAATAAAGCATTTCGTATTATTCCAGACGAACTTCGATTTTATAAAAAAATTGGTATCCCTTTACCAACACTATGTCCAGTATGTAGAACCATGGAGCGTCTTAAACTTCGTCTAGGTGTAAAATTATATGAAAGACCATGCATGTGTGCAGGTTCTCTATCGCAAGATAGTGAATATAAAAATACAACTATCCATTCTCATGGTGATACACCATGTCCAAATATTTTTAAAACAGGATTTGATCCAAATAAGAATGACCTCGTATATTGCGAGTCATGTTATCAACAAGAAGTAGATTAAATATGGAAACCCGAAACTGTCAAAATTGTAAA
Source organism: Minisyncoccia bacterium (assembly GCA_044228545.1). Taxonomy (GTDB): domain Bacteria; phylum Patescibacteriota; class Minisyncoccia; order Phycocordibacterales; family UBA9973; genus UBA8515. The sequence goes on from JBGAUR010000010.1 coordinate 5,172, forward strand.
CAAGATTTCACCATCGAGCCAGATGATTTTTCTTTCTATGAAAAAATTAAGGTTCCAGCACCGACTTTTTGTCCTGAATGTAGGTTTATTAGACGCCTTAATTCTAGAAATGAGCGTGCTTTGTTTAAAACCGAATGCGGGTTATGTAATAAAAGCACAATAACTATGTATAATCCTGTTGCTGGTTACACAATATATTGTGCTACGTGTTATCAGAGTGATGCATGGGATCCGTTGTCATATGGGAGAGATTTTGATTTTTCAAGACCTTTTTTCGAGCAATATGCAGAATTATTACAAATAGTACCGAAACGAGCTGTGCATGGTATTAATCCTGGTAAAAATACTGAGTATACCAATTACCTTTTTAATTCCACAGATGTTTTTCTTGCATATTCAGTAGTTAGGTCAGAAGGAATTTATCATAGTAGAGGGGTAGATGTATCAAAACAGTGTATTGATTGTACTAACATTAAAGAATGTGAATCTTGTTATCAGATAATACAGGGGACAAGGAATTATGGCTCAAAATTTTTAGTAGATTCTAGAGACTGTATGGATTGCCAATATCTATACGATTGCGCTAATTGTTCTAACTGTTTTATGTCTTCCAATTTAAGGAATAAACAATATGTATATAAAGGTGAACAATTAGATAAAGAGAGTTATCAAAATCTGATAAAAAATTATAACCTCGGTTCGAGTAAAACAGAAGATCAGCTTATGAAAGAATTTAAAGATCTAATTGAAAAAAAGACAGTTCATCGTTTTGCTAGAATATTTAAATCTGTAGATTCAACAGGGGACTATATAGAGAACTCAAGGAATGTTAAAAAATCCTTCGAGGTCTTTGAAGCTGAAAATTCAAAGTATGGATGGAGATTAACAGATGGACCTACCGATGTATATGATGTAACTGGTTCTGGTAAAAGTGAATTGTTATACGAAGCAGTAGGAGCTGCTTGGGGTTCAAGCCGATCTTCATTTTTTATTGTAGGAAATGCTACTGTGGATTCTAGTTACTGTGATTATTGTTTAAATGTATCAAATATTTTTGGTTCAGTTAGTTTGAGAAATAAACAGTATTGTATTTTGAACAAACAATATACAAAAGAAGAATATAACGAACTTATTCCGAAAATCATACAACAAATGAAAGAAGTGCCTTATATGGATGAAAAAGGCAGAAAATATTGTTATGGAGAGTTTTTTCCACAGATTTGTATTGCCCATGCATATAACGAAAGTTTAGCACAGGAATACTTTCCATTATCAAAAGAAGAAATAATCAATAAAGGATATTTATGGAGGGATCCCCAAATAAAAAATAATCAACCGACAATTTTAAATAATGAAATACCAGATCAAATTGACGATGTAACAGAAGATTTTACTAAAGAGGCTATTGAATGTGCGCACAGTAGTATGCCTTGCGAGCATCAATGCACGAAAGCTTTTCGATTGAATCTAGATGAATTAATGTATTTAAAAAAATGGAACCTCTCAATTCCAAGATTGTGTCCGAACTGTAGACATTATGAAAGATTAAATTTTAGAACTCCGTCGAAGCTTTGGGATCGTTCCTGTATGTGTGATAAATCAAATCATAATCACGAAGGGAAGTGTGAAGTTCGGTTTGAAACTTCGTATGCGCCAGATAAACCCGAGATTATCTATTGTGAATATTGTTACCAAAAAGAAGTACTTTAATTATGGAAACAAGAAATTGCCAAAATTGTAAAAATGATTTTACTATAGAACCCGATGATTTTTCATTTTATGAGAAGATGAAAGTACCAGCGCCGACTTTTTGTCCAGAATGCCGGATGGTGAGAAGGATGATCTGGCGCAATCACAGGTCTTTTTATCGAAGAACATGTGCGATTTGTAACAAAACACTTTTATCTGTATATAAAGACGAACAAGCGGCAGTAATGTGCACAGAGTGCTGGATGGGTGACAAGTGGGATCCTTACATAAATCAGAGAGATATAGATTGTAAGATACCTTTTTTAAGCCAAGTAAATGATATATTTAAAGTTCAACCAAGAACCTTTCAATATAGAGGTGGCTCAATTGTTAATTGTGACTATGCAAATTCGGTATTTAATTCAAAAAACATCTATCTATCATTTTCTCTTGTAAATTCAGAGGACATTTCTTTTTCTGAAAATGTTGATAATTCAAAAAATTCAATTGATTGCCTATATTGTACAGATATAGATAGATGCTCTTGGAATATAGATTGCATTGGCAATTACAATTGCCACTTCATGGTTGATTCGCATAAGAATATAGATTCCTACTTTTTGTATGATTGTACTAATTGCTCAAATTGTTGTTTGTCTGTAAATCTTCGCAATAAATCATATATATTTAAAAATAAACAATTATCAAAAGAAGATTATGAAAAAGCAGTTCACGATCTCAAACTAAATACTCACTCTGGATTTAAATCAGCCATAGAAGAATTCAATTTAGCTAAGGTAAATTCTATAGTTAAGTTTGCAAAAAATTTAAATTCAGTAAATGCAACAGGGGATCACATAACAAACTCAAAAGATATAAGCAAATCTTTTGATGTCGGAAAATCAGAAAATATTTCCAACACATTTAGAGTTATTGAAACAAAAGATCTAAAAGATTGTTGTTGGGTGTTAAGAGGTGAGTTTGAATACGAAACAATATCTGGTACCGATAATTCTAGTAATGAAATTGGATGCGTAGTATGTTTTACATCTACACGAATGGAATATTCTCTTTTTTGTAGAGGATGTTCTGATTGTTTCGGATGTGTTGGATTAAAGAATGCAAAATATTGTATTTTGAACAAGCAATATACAAAAGAAGAATATGAAGAGCTTGTTCCAAAATTACGACAACATATGTCAGATCTACCATTTATTGATTCCAAGGGTCGTATCTATAAGTATGGAGAATTTTTCCCGTATGAAATGTCACCGTTTGGATATAATGAAACAATGGCTCACGACTATTTTCCTAAAACAAAAGAAGAAATCTTTAATTTAGGTTTCAATTGGAAAGAACCAGAACTTAAAGACTACCAAATAACCCAAGATGAGGATACTTTAGAAGATAGCATAGTAAATGTTGGAGATAATATACTAAATGAAATCATTAAATGCCCAAATCAAGGTAATTATCTATATCAATGTACATCTGCTTTTAAGATTACTAAAGAAGAACTGCTTTTTTATAGACAAAATAACACACCCATACCTAGGTATTGCCCAAACTGTCGCCATTATGAGCGTTTGAAGTATAGAAATCCTATGAGGTTATATAAAAGAAGCTGTAGTAATGGCTGTGGAAGAGAATTTGAGACGACCTATGCTCCTAATCGCCCCGAGAAAGTGTATTGCGAGCAATGTTATCAACAAGAGGTGCTCTAAAGGGGAAGATTTTTACCTGAAATACGCAAAATTTTTAGAATATTTTCATAATTTTTAAACTCAGAATTTTTACTAAATTTTGTCTGAAAATAGACTTAAGTTTGAACGATTTTTAGACCCGAAGTCAAACAGTTATTGACGTGGGTCAAACATTACGACGTAGTTTTGTATTTTATAGTTATTCACTTGTTAATGGACTCTGCTCGAGAGTATAATGTAATTCCAAAACTTTTTGGACAACATTATTAGCTAAAATTTTATAAAACATGCCTTCAAAAAAGAGTTCCGTAAACAAGAAAAAGGTCGCGAGTGTAAAAGCTTCTTCTGTTTCAGAAAAAACAGTAAACAAGAATAATTTTATTAAAAGTGTTCAAAAAAGAGATGGTGTTATTGTCCCTTTTGATATCGAAAAAGTAGTGAATGCTATTAATAAAGCTATGCTTGCTTCAAATGAAGGCTCAATGAAGGAGGCTGAGATGGTAGCAAATCGTGTTGTGATGGAATTGGTCAAAATAACCAAGCGTCACAAGAATTTTATACCAACAGTTGAGGGTGTTCAGAATACAGTCGAGCAAGAATTGATGCTCGCTGATTATGTGAAGACTTCAAAAAATTATATTCTTTACCGTGAAGAGCGTGCACGTCTACGTGCACACAGTATTGTCGTGCCAGAGCGTGTAAAAAAATTAGCCGACGAAAGTAAAAAATATTTTCGCAATCCACTTTCTGAATTTGTTTATTACAGAAGTTATGCAAAGTGGATCGAAGAAGAGGGAAGACGCGAAACATGGATTGAAACAATCGATCGCTATATTGCTTTCATGAAAAAAAATCTTGGCAACAAATTAAAAGAAGCTGAGTACAAAGAAATTCGTGAAGCAATCCTAAAACAAGAAGCGATGCCATCAATGAGACTGCTTCAATTTGCAGGGCCTGCAGCAGAGAAGACAAATGTTTGCGCATACAACTGTTCTTTCATTGCTCCATCACGCTTCGAAGACTTCGGAGAAATAATTTACATCTCAATGTGTGGTACAGGAGTTGGATTTTCTGTGGAAAGTAAAAACATTCAAGCACTTCCTCAAATCAAAAATCAAACAGGTAAAAAAATCCCAACATATGTTGTGCCTGATACAAAAGAAGGTTGGGCTGATGCCTTTGTCCTTGGTATGAAGACTTGGTTTAATGGAGAAGATATAAATTTTGATTTCTCACAACTCAGGCCTGCAGGTGCTCGCCTTAAAATAATGGGAGGTAAAAGTTCTGGCCCTAAACCATTGATCGATCTACTCGGCTTTACTCGTGAAAGAATATTGAAGAGACAAGGTCGTCACCTTAGAAATATCGATGCACATGACATAATATGTAAAATAGGTGAGTGTGTCGTGTCTGGAGGTGTTCGCCGTAGCGCCCTTATATCTCTATCTGATTTAGACGACCAAGACATGCGCGATGCTAAAAATGGCCAATTCTGGCTCAATGAAGGGCAACGTATGCTTGCTAATAACTCTGCAGTCTATAATACAAAACCTACAGAGACTGAATTCTTGAAAGAGTGGATTGCTCTAATGGAATCAGGTTCTGGAGAGCGAGGGATATTTAATCGTGGAGCACTTACTACTTCACTTCCAAAACGACGCCTAGAAGTTTCTAAAAACTATATTGGTGAGATGGGAACAAATCCTTGTGGAGAAATAATCTTGCGCTCAAGACAATTTTGTAATTTATCAGAAGTTGTTGCGCGCTCTGAAGATACTGAAGCAACACTAATGAAAAAGATTCGTATTGCGACAATACTTGGAACTTACCAATCAACTCTTACAAAGTTTGGTTACCTTTCAAAAGATTGGAAAGACAATTGTGAAGCAGAGAGGTTGCTAGGTGTTTCTGTTACAGGTCAGTGGGATTCAACAGTAGCTCGCAACGCTGAGATGCTAAAGAAATTAAGAAATGAAGCAATCCGAGTTAATAAAATATACGCTAAACGTTTTGGAATAAATGAATCAACATGCATAACTTGCGTTAAACCTTCAGGTACTGTTTCTCAGACAGTAGATTGCGCATCAGGAATGCATCCAAGGCATGCACCGTACTATATTCGCCGTATCCGTATCTCTGCGACAGATTCACTATTTAAGATGATGAAAGATCAAGGTGTCCCTTACTACCCAGAAGTTGGTCAACCAATTGATAGTGCAAATACTTATGTTTTAGAATTTCCAATGAAAGCTCCAGATGGTGCAATATGTAAAGATGATATTTCTGCAATTGACCAACTCGAACACTGGAAGGTTGTAAAAGTAAATTTTACAGAACACAATCCATCAGTAACTGTATCTGTCGGAGAAAATGAATGGATAAAGGTTGCGCACTGGCTTTATCAAAACTGGGAAATAGTTGGAGGACTTTCATTCCTTCCACGTTCAAACCACGTCTATCAACTTGCTCCATATGAAGCTATAGACGAAAAGACATATAAAACTCTAACAAGTAAAATGCCTGATTTCGATTTCTCAAAAATTGTTACTTACGAACTTCGTGATGAGACAGAAGTTAAAAAAGAACTTGCTTGTGTTGCAGGAGTTTGCGATATAGTTTAAGATAAAAAAATTATGAATAAAAATTGGTTCAAATATATACTCGGTTTTGTCGGTGTGCTACTTATACGCCTAATACCTTTTCGTGCACCAAATATTGAGCCAATATTAGCAGCTCAAATGCCTTTTGCTAGGAAATATGGCTCTCTAGCGTCATTCTCGTTTGGTTTCCTAAGTATCATCGTATATGATCTCTTAACCTCAGGAGTAGGGAGTTGGACTATGGTTACAGCCCTTGCTTATGGATTTCTTGGTCTAGGTGCTTCATATTTCTTCAAGAATAGGTCTGGATGGAAGAATTATGCTATCTATGCTGTTATGGGAACTATTCTCTATGATGCAGTTACTGGCCTAACAGTGGGTCCTATTTTCTTTGACCAACCGTTTATAGCTGCTTTAATAGGCCAGATACCATTTACAGCCCTACACTTGCTAGGTAACGTCTCATTTGCTATCATACTTTCACCTGTTATTGAGATGTGGGTTAGCAAGGAATCGAAAACAGTTGTGTCTGTTAACAAGAAAGTGGTTTTGAATAGTTAGTATCTTTTAAAATTTAAGCTATTGTGTTTGGAAGTGAGGTTAGATTCCTCCACTGTGCCGCAACGGTAATACCATAAAATGGTCAAGTCCGATCTTAACACTATAGTGCGCATCCCGAGCAGGAACAGATTTTTTGTAAACTTTTATAAAAACTCCTCTGATTTCTACTCGGAGGAGTTTTTATTTGATGAAAAAACAACAAACAAAAATAATAGGAATAATACTACTGACATTACTTTTTAGTAATTTAGAGTTTGCTTTTGCAAATACTATTCCATATGAAGCTAAAAAAATTATAACAAAAGGAAATTATATAACTATCGAGGTTCTTGGCAGTAAATATAAAGCTCAACACAAAGACGGAGAATCACTTTACCAAGTAATGAAAAATCTTTCAGAAAGGAAAAACAATAAATTTTCTTTTCACTCAAAAAATTATTCAGGCTTAGGTAATTTTATAGATGAAATAAATGGAGTAAAGGGAACTCCGGGGCGATATTGGATTTATTATATTAATAACAAAAAAGCCTCGGTAGGCGTCTCTAAGTATTTTGTAAAGTCAGGAGACATTATTAACTGGAAACAAGAAGGAATTTAATTTTATGAAAATACAAAAAATATTGATAACACTGGTTTTTGTTTTCACTCTCATATTTACTTCAAACATATCTCAGGCTGAAGATATAACTGATACGAATCCACCAGTTATTACACTTGTTGGTTCACCCACAGTAAATATAAATGTAGGGGATACGTACATAGACGAAGGTGCGACTGCACATGACGATGTTGATGGTGATATAACGGCAAACATTGTAAAAACTGGATCAGTAGATACAAGTTTGGCTGGTGCTTACACTATAAATTTTGATGTATCTGATAGTGCTAACAATAATGCGACAACGGTTGTTCGCACTGTAAATGTTAATAACTTACAACAAACCCAAAAAGAGACTGTTTTTATCCGTAATGGCGACTCTGTTATTTATAGTGGTGATATAGATTTACCAGCAGAAGGGACTGTAGATATCACTGATAATTTAGGAGTTGTTCATCAGGTAAACTCTAGAAGCGTGTTAGGTGTTTTGTACGCTCTTGATCAAGTAAGTGATGCGTTCTCACTTTCAAGTTTACAATACTACGACTCTTTTTCTTCATTCTATATAAAGTGTATTATCCCAAGTGGAACAACTGAGCTTTGTGATAGTTGGCAGTATGTAGTAGGTGGATTTAGTCCGTGGACTAGTGTTGATAGTACTTTAGTTACTGGAGGTGAAACTATAGCATTATATTTTGGTAATCCTTACCGTGTGAATCTTACTAGCACAAGTATAACTACAGCCGATACTATAACTGCAAAATCAGAATCATATAATTATACAGATAATACTTGGAGTATTCGCGCTGGAGTAACCATAGGGGTTACAGTTCCAAATCCCAATGATCCTTGGAATCCGACAGTGGTTGCAAGTTATCCAGTGAATACAAATGGAGAAGCTACTATTTCATTTACAACAGAAGGAACATATACAGTCGGGGTTTCAGAAGATTATTATTTTCCATCCTATACTGTAACAGTAAGTAAATCTTCTGGTGGAGGGGGTGGAGGTATTACTCCAACCTCTATATCTATATCACAAGCGATTAACTTCTTATCTCTCAATCAGAAATCAGACGGTTCATTTGGAGATATGTTGTATACAGACTGGGCGGCTATCGCAATCTCTTCGGCTGGAAGCCAAGCGCAAAGTCTAAAGACAAAAATATTTGACTACCTTAAAAATAATTCCTACCAATCAAATACTCTAACAGACAACGAAAGACACGCTATGGCTTTAATGTCACTTGGGATAAATCCGTATTCTGACACAGGGATAAATTACATAAAAAAAATTACAGATTCTTTTGATGGAACCCAATTTGGAGATACTTCACTCTACAATGATGATATTTTTGCAACCATTGTTCTTTCTAAAGCAGGATTCACTTCAACTGATGAAATCATAAAAAAAGATATTAGTTTTATAATTTCTAAACAACAAGGAGATGGGTCCTGGGGAAGTGTCGATATGACTAGTGCAGGAATACAAGCACTCCGTTCATTCTCCGATATTTCAGGAGTAACACAATCAATATCTATTGCAGAAAATTATTTGATTAATTCTCAAGATGGGGGAGGTGGTTTTGGAAACTCTTCATCTACAAGTTGGGCTATGCAAGCTCTGTCTACGAACGGAGCACTCAATTCTAAAATTGTAAGTGGAGATAAATATTTAGCCTCAATTCAAGATAAAGATGGTGGACTTGATGTAACAAGCTCTCTTGATAATAGAATTTGGTCTACGTCTTACTCTATACCAGCTTCACTGCATCTTCCTTGGAGTAGTATTTTGCAATCTTTTTCAAAACAAATTAGTTCAAATGGAGATACAAATAATAACCCGATCCCAGTCCCGATTCCTCCTATTCAAGTTGTTAATTTGGTAAAAGCAGAAGACCCTCTAAAAAAAATTATTGACGACACAAAACCAGTGATAAAAAAGAAAATAAAGAAAAAAAACCAGAAAGATGCTAAAAGTAAACAAGCAGACCAGATCCCGAATCAAAATAACTCACTTACTGCTTCTGCGAGTAATGCTCTATCTAGTGAAAGTCCTTCACCGTCAGTCTTCAGGAGGATTATAAGCACTATAAAATCACCGTTTATATGGCTTTTCGGAAAGCTTGGTTTTTGATATAATATTCCCATGAAACTAAAATTTGTGGGTCTTGTAATAGTTGTAATATTATTTGTAATTGGTTTGGGAGTTTTTATGAATAAGCAATCATCGGCTCCTAGCAAATATGACGATTTTGCCAAGGCATTAAAAAATGAAGGCGCGGAGTTTTTCGGAGCTTTTTGGTGTCCTCATTGTAAAACGATGAAGGATCTATTTGGTAATGCTAAGAAATACATACCATATATTGAGTGTTCTAATCCTAATCAGACAGTTACACAGATATGTGTGGATAATAAAATAGAAAGCTATCCTACTTGGAGATTTAAAAATGGGATAACAATTGCCTCAAAAGGAGAGCCAGTAGTGTGTTCACTTCGTCCAGGCAAAGCAGAAGAGCCACCAGTTTGTGCTCAAGCGGCGTCACAATTCTATCGAACATGGATTTTCCCAGAATATCAGTTCTCTATAAAAAGTCCTACTGATCCAGTAGAGAAAGATGGTGTTTGGAAATTTGCACCTGAAGCTGTCGTCACAGGAGAGACACCTCTTAAATTTTTGGCACAACAAATAGGATTTACTCTTCCAGAATAATTTATGCCAGCATACATTGAAAATTTTAACCAACTTCTCTCTATAGGAACAGTTATTTTGCATGTCGTAATAATACTGATTGCAATCAATCTTACCTTTCTTAGATCACACAATAATAAGGTTTTAGTTTTCTTTAAAAAGTATGCATTCTATTTTGGATTTGCTACAGCTCTTGCTTCTGTTGGGCTATCTCTTTTTTATTCTGAAATAATAGGTTTTCCACCATGCGAGCTCTGTTGGATTCAGAGAATATTCCTTTACCCACAAGTAATACTTTTTGGGATGGAGCTATACAAACGTGATCGAGCAATAGTTGACTACAGTATGGTTATGGCTACGTTTGGCATGATTGTCTCACTATTTCACATGTATATTGAAAGGGGGGGAGCATCATCTTTATCTTGTGCAGCTGGTGGAGGAGATGCGATTTCATGCGCATTTCTATATGTAGAAGAGTTCTCCTATGTGACGATACCGGTCATGGCTTTAACTGCATCTCTATTTATATTTATTCTACTTCTTAACTATAAATACATGACTCGCAATAAAATCTAAAAGCTTTTCAGTACCATTGTCAATATTATTCTTAGGGTGTAGCATAATAACATGCTTACAGAAAAAATAGAAAAAGGAGGAAAAGACGTAGTCTTTGTATATACAACTTGTCCATCCATAGAGGAGGCAAGGTCTATCGCTCTTTCTGCTATAAAAGAAAAACTGGCAGTTTGTGGGGATTTCTGGGAGATAAACTCAATTTACCCTTGGCAAGGAGTACTCCAAGATGTTTTTCAATATATGGTTATGCTTACAACAGAAAAAGAGACAGCTGATCGATTAGTGAAATTTGTCGAAGGACTACATTCTTACAATGTCCCAATGGTTGCAAAACTCGATACAAACTTCATGAATTCAAACTACAAATTTTGGGTTGATAATATCTTAAATAGTAAAGGTGACTATATCTCTGAACACGATCAAAAAATCCAAAAAAGAAGTGATGAAGGTAATGGTTACCACTACGGTAAATTAAAATAGCATGGAAACCCGAATATGTCAGAATTGTAAAAATAACTTCACAATAGAACCTGAAGATTTTTCTTTTTACGAAAAGATAAAAGTCCCTCCACCCACTTTTTGCTCAGAGTGTTCTCATCAAAGACGTTTTGCATGGAGAAATACCCACGCGTTATATCATAGACCTGATTCAGTTACTGGGAATGATCTTATTTCTATTTATCATCCTAGTACCAAGATGAACATTGTGGATCAAAAGTATTGGTGGAGTGATAAGTGGGATCCATTTGAATACGGTAAAGAATATGACTTCTCTAAGGATTTTTTTACTCAATGGAAAGAGCTCCGTGATCAAGTACCATTTCAAGCACTATCTAATTCTAAAGCTGTAAATAGTGAGTATTGTAACGTAGCTGAAGAAAGTTACGACTGTTATCTTATTTCAGCCTGTTGGAAAAATGAACGGGTTATGTACGCCGATTCTTTGGTTAAAGTTAAAGATTCAATGGATCTTTATATTGTTGAAGAAAGTGAATTTTGTTATGAAGATACATACTGTAAAGAATCTTATAAGTTATTCTATAGCCAAGAATGTAACTCATGCACAGAATCTTATTTTTTATATGATTGTAGGGGCTGCGTAGATTGTTTCATGTCTTCAGGTTTAAGAAATAAAAGTTATGTGTTTAATAATACTCAATTATCAAAGGAAGAATATTTTGAAAAAATTAAACAATATGATTTAGGAAGTTTTTCTGTGATTGAAGGATTGAAATGGCAATTCGAAAAACTAAAAAATAACTCAATAAGAAAGTTTGCTACCATTACTAACAGTCAGGAAGTGACTGGTGACCATATATATAACACTTACAACTCCAGAAATGTTTTCGATGTTTCTGATAATGTTAAAAATTCAAAGTATCTGTTCTGGTCAGTAAATAATATATTCGATTGTTACTACTCAAATGCGATTGGTGCAATTGAAAATAGTTTTGAAATGAACGACGCAGGCGTGGGCGGTCTCCTCTGTAGATTTTCAAGTGTAGTCTATTCTTCCACAGAAGTAGATTACTCGTTTAACTGCTATAACTGCAGTAATGTTTTTGGATGCATTGGTCTTCAGAGTAAATCGTATTGTATTTTAAACAAACAATACTCTAAAGAGGATTACTTTGATATATTGCCCAAAATAAAACAACATATGATGGATAAACCATATGTTGATAAGAAGAGAAGAGTATATAGATACGGAGAATTTTTCCCAATAGAACTTTCTCCTTTTGCATACAACGAGACAGTAGCAAATGACTTTTTTCCTCTAACAAATTTAGATATTGAGAAAAATGGATACTTATACAGAGAAAAACAAAATAAAGATTACCAGCCAACACTCCTATGGCAAAATCTCCCAAATAGTATTTTAGACGCAAAAGAAGATATTACTAAAGAGGTTATTAGTTGTAATACACTATCTGGTTCAGATAGATGTACGGTGGCGTTCAAAATTAGGCCAGATGAACTAACTTTCTATAAACGTTTTAATATACCTATACCTAGAAGATGTTACCAATGTAGACATAAAGAACGTTTTTTAAAGAGAAATCCTTTAAAACTGTGGCACAGGTCATGTATGTGTGATAAAACAGGGCATAGTCATGAAGGGAAGTGTGAAGTAGAATTTGAAACAAGCTATGCGCCAGAACGACCCGAGATAATATATTGTGAAAAGTGCTATCAGCAAGAGGTGATATGATATACTATATAGTATGCATGTTGATGAGAAATCAATCGTAGACTTATTAAATAGCTCTGGTCTTGTGAGCAAGACAGATGTCGCTGTCGCTGTTAAAAAATCTAAAGAAACCAATCAATCAATCGGTGATATTTTGATGAGCGAGGGGAAATTAACTGAAAAAGACTGGAATAGCATGCAAGCAGTTTCGCTGGGGATTCCCTTTGTTAGTCTAAAAGGAGAAAAAATCGATCCAGAAGTGTTGAGTCTAATACCTGAGCCTATTGCCCGCACAAATAACATAATTGCTTATAAAAAAACAAAAGCTGGTCTTGAAGTTGCGATGCTAGATGTAGACAACTTGTCAGTTATAGATTTTATAAAGAAAAAGGTAGGACTAAAAATCTTGCCTAGAATGACAAGCTCCGATTCTATAAAAGAAGTCCTAACACAATATAAAAAAACACTCCAAGCAGACTTCGAAGATATTATTAAAAAAGAAAGTTCATCTATTAAAGCAGTGTCTGAGAGTGGTAAGCCTGGAGAAGAAAAGTCTGAGAAAGAACTAAAGGAATTAGCTGAAGATTTACCAATTGTTAAAATTGTTGATACTCTTATATCACATGCTATTATCCAGGGTTCTTCAGATATTCACATTGAACCCGGGGAGACTTCACTCATAGTTCGTTACCGTATTGACGGTATTCTCCACGATGCCATGGTACTACCGAAAGATACAGCACCAGGAATAGTTGCGCGTATTAAAGTTTTATCTAATCTAAAGCTTGATGAAAAACGTCTTCCTCAAGATGGAAGATTTAAAATAGTAGGTGATGAGGGAAATGTTTCTTTTCGTGTCTCAACACTACCCACTTACTTCGGAGAGAAAACTGTTATTCGTATCTTGCGTGAAAATGCAAAAGGTTTTTCTCTAGAAACTCTTGGTTTTCATGGCGAAGCTCTCGAGAGAATCCATGAAGGTATGAAGCAGAGAAATGGAATGCTTGTTTGTGCAGGGCCTACCGGATCTGGTAAGACAACAACGCTATATACTATGCTAGATATTCTAAATACCCCCGAAGTTAATATATCAACAGTTGAGGATCCTATTGAATATCAAATGGCTCGTATTAACCAGACTCAGACCAAAGCTGAAATTGGTCTTACTTTTGCAAATGGACTTCGAACTCTTCTTCGTCAGGACCCAGATATAATAATGGTGGGGGAAATTCGTGATGGAGAAACAGCCTCTCTTGCAGTCAATGCTTCACTTACTGGACACCTAGTTCTCTCAACGATTCACACTAATTCAGCAGCTGGAGCAATCCCACGTATGATAGATATGGGAGTCGAACCTTTTTTGATCGTGTCTACTGTTCGTACTATTATTGCTCAGCGCTTAGTTCGTGTTCTTGATGAGAATAAAGAACAATACTTCTTAACTGACGCTGAGAAAACATCACTAGATAAAGTTATAAATACAGATAGAATGCTTGAAATTTTAAAGAAAGAAAAGGTTGTAGGAGAAGATGCTACATGGCAAACAATTCCATTCTATAAACCAAAACCATCAGATGAATCAAGCAGTGGTTTTAAAGGACGCCTAGGTATCCACGAAGTTTTAAAAGTTACTCCTACTATAAAAGAGATGATTCTAAAAGGGGCATCAACTGATGAGATTGAAAAA
>JBGAUR010000011.1:0-19450 GCA_044228545.1 Minisyncoccia bacterium
GAGTTTGTTCTATAACATCTCTTTTCAGGAATGGTGATATAACAATATCCCCTATCGAGTACTTTTTCTGAGCATCTTCAGAACCTTGTATCAGTCCAACCAATATGCCTGAAACCACAATTAGGTTTAAAAATGTTAAAGTCATAACCATTACAATGAGCCCAGTGGTCCAGATATTTGCACGCTCAATATCACGCTTGGCTAAAAACCAGCCAACTTTTATGTTCCTAGAAAACGAACTTTCCATTTTAATTACATCCTTCATTATTTAGATACAATGGCTATAATATCCCCTTCTGAGAGCCCATTTATGACTTCTATACGATTTCCATCACCAAGTAATCCTGTGCGGATTTCTTTTTCTTCGTACTTTTGTGAATCTTTTTCTATTATCAAGTTAACGTATGTTTTATTATCTCTAACTGTAACAGCAGCTTTTGGGATCACTAAGGCACGAGTTTTCTCAGCTGTAAGAATCGATATATCAGAATTCATTCCAGTACGGATAGCAGGATCAAGATTTGAAATTGATGTCTTGATTTTATAATTTACTATTCCATCTGTAGTTGTAGCTCCAGGGTCTATGTGGACCACAACACCACTAAATATCTTACCGGAACCAAATGCATCGAAAGTCATAGTGACATTTTGACCAAGTCTAACATTAGCAATACTTGATTCGTTTATCTTTGCTTCTACATATAAATTAGAAACATCCTGTAATGTCATTATTGGCTTCTGAGCTTCAGATAACTCTCCGAGTTTTAAATCTATATTTGTAATTGTACCATCGGCTGGTGCACGTAGTACTGTATCTTCATACTTGGCTTGAGCAGCCTGAACTTGTCCTTCAGCAGATGTAATATCTGCCCTCGCTAAGTCAATATCTGAACCTTGTGATCTAATCTTTTTAAGTTCTAGGTCTTTTGTAGCTTGTTCAATTGCAGATTCAGCTTGAGACAATGCAGATTGATAAGAATTGTAATTAGAAAGATAATCTGGTGCTTTCTTATTAGGAATTGGAATTACCCAATTGATTAAATCATTAGTTGGAGGAAACTTAATATAAAGACCACTATTACCGAGGGGTTGTGGTGTTATAGTATTACCAAGCCCACTACCAGATACAAGTCCAGAAAGATTGAAACCAATACCACTGCTAGTTCTATAGATATTTAAATTGATAACCCCTTCTTTGTTACCATTATAAGTCCCGCTGATTACAGGTGGTTCATAGTTGTCTGTACCGTTATCTGGAAAAGCTTCTGGGGTTGAATTTAAAAGTTTATTATAAGCATTTTTAACAAGTGTATCTTGAGTTTTTTTAGTTTGATCAAGAATCACCTGAGCAAGAGCCACATCTCCACCTTCAATTATTTTTTTATATTTTGCTTGAGCCGCCAGAAGAGCTCCTCGTGCTTGAGTAAGACTTCCGAGAACTGAACTTTGATCAAGAGTGGCTAATATATCGCCTTGTTTAACTAAATCTCCAACTTTAACTTTTAGTGATTTTACAATACCAGTAGAGGTGAAGGATAAATTGAGATCTGTATTTGAAGTCACCTGACCTGTGGCTAGTACTGTCTGTTTAAGATCAACATATTTAGCAGTATCTAAACTAATATTTACTATAGGTTTATCGGATTTAAAAGTAAAAAAGAGAAAAATAACAACAATTAGAATTATTGCCCAAAAACGTTTTCTTTTATAATTTTTCTTTAAAAAATTTATTACTATTTCTTTTTTTTCTTGCATAATTTAACAAACTATTTTATCGCGATTAGTTCTACATCGAATACTAAGTCAGCATTTGCTGGAATACCAGATCCAGAAGGAGGAGTAGCACCATAAGCCATTGCTGCTGGTATTACTAGACGACGAGTTCCACCAATTTTCATACCAGGTATACCATCAGTCCAACCTTTTATTACTCCAGAAAGAGGAAATGTTATTGGAGCGGTTCCAAAATCTTTTGAAGATTGGAATACTTCTCCAGTTGCTGCTACTGCACCAATATAGTGAACACTGACTGTTGCTCCAGCTTTTACTTCCTCCCCTGTTCCTACTACTGTATCTAGCTTCTCAAGAGAAGCTACCTTACTAACTGGTTTGAAATTTGGTAATAATTTTTTTGTTTGATCCATAGATTTGGTAGAAGTTGTATTTCCTTCTTGTTTAACTTCCGTTTTATTAGATGTATCTTCGACTTTTGTTGATTGGTTCAATTCATCAGTCTTTACTTCATCTGAAGTCTTATTTAATAAACCATAAACAATAAAACCTATTACACCTGCGACGATTATTAAAGTAACTATAACACTTGTATTACCTTTTTGATTTTGCATATTAAAGAATATTAACTGATATGAAAAGATTATATCATGTTAGTTCTTTTTATAAAATCAGGTAGCTTTTATTTACGAGACTCAATAATAGCAGTTGCAACATTAGTTGGTACTATATCGTAGCGAAGGAATTCCATAGTGAAACCTGCACGGCCTTCAGTCATTGAACGAAGTGATGTCATGTATCCGAACATTTCAGATAGAGGCACAACGGCTTTAACTACTTGATTCATACCACGAGCTTCCATTCCTTCAATGATTCCACGCTTTGAAGAAAGACTTCCTGTGACATCTCCCATGAATTTATCTGGAGTTATAACTTCAACTTTCATCATTGGTTCAAGGATAACTGGTTTTGCAATTTTACATGCATCTTGAACTGCCATAGAAGCTGCAATTTTGAAAGCCATTTCATTTGAGTCAACATCGTGGTAACTTCCGTCATATAGATCAACAGAAACATTTTCAAGTTTGAATCCTGCAAGTACTCCGCGGTCGAGCCCTTCTTTGAATCCTTTTTCACAAGCAGGGATATATTCTTGAGGGATAACACCTCCTTTGATGTTATTAATGAATTCAAAACCTTTTTCTCGTTTAACATTCTTTGCTAGATCATCTTCCTCAACAGTAAGATCCATAGGTTTAACTTTGATGCGGACGTGACCATAGTTACCACGGCCTCCTGACTGCTTAATATATTTACCTTCAACATCAGCATTGCCTGTGATTGTCTCACGGTAAGCAACTTGTGGTTTACCAACATTTGTCTCGACAGAGAACTCACGCTTCATACGGTCAACAATGATTTCAAGATGGAGTTCTCCCATTCCTGCTATGATTGTCTCGTTTGTTTCAGAATCAGTTGATACTTTAAATGTAGGATCTTCTTGCGCGAGACGATTTAATGCCATACCCATTTTTTCTTGGTCAGCTTTAGTCTTTGGTTCAACACGTAGATTTATAACTGGTTCTGGGAAAATGATACGGTTAAGCTCAACTGGGTGTTCTTCGTCACATATAGTATCTGAAGTGATCGTATCTTTGAGTCCTACTGCAGCAGCGATTTCTCCAGCGAAAACTTTTTTTACTTCTTCACGATCATTAGCATGCATACGGAGTATTCGGCCAAGACGCTCTTTATTGCGTGTTCGAGGATTATAAATATAACTCCCAGCTGAGACACTTCCTGAGTAGACACGGAAGAATATTAGTTGACCAACGAAAGGATCAGTGGCCACTTTGAAAGCAAGAGCTGCAAATGGCTCTGCATCTGAAGCATTCCTTACAACTGGCTCATCAGTATTTGGATCAATACCTGGGATTGGAGGAATATCTGTAGGTGCAGGCAAGAAATCTACAACTGCATCGAGCACTAGCTGAACACCTTTGTTCTTCAATGCACTACCAGCAAAGACTGGGAAGATTTCATTTGCAATGACCCCCTTTCTCATTAATTTCTTTAGAGTATCTAGATCTGGAACTTTTCCTTCAAGGTATTCACTCATAACTGCATCATCTTGTTCAACAATTTTTTCTATAAGTTCTGCATGGAATTTATCAGCATCCGCTTTTAAATTTTCAGGGATTTCTTTTTCTATAACCTTATTACCCATCTCCCCTTCGAAGTAATATGCTTTCATTTTAAGAAGGTCTATAACCCCTTCGTGAGCATCCTCAAGACCAATTGGAATCTGCATGCGGATAGCTTTCTTTGTAAGTCTTTCATGAATAGTTTTATATGAGTGCTCAAAAGAAGCACCTATACGGTCAAGCTTATTTATAAAACAAATACGAGGAACACTTGCTTCATCAGCATAGCGCCAGTTTGTCTCAGATTGAGGTTCAACTCCAGCTACTCCATCAAATACTACCACTGCGCCGTCAAGCACACGAAGAGATCTTTTAACCTCAACTGTAAAGTCGATGTGCCCAGGGGTATCGATAATATTGAAACGGTGTTTTTTATTTTTATCACCAGGTGCATATGTAGGAGTCCAGAAACATGTAACAGCCGCAGATGTGATAGTGATACCACGTTCACGCTCTTGTTCCATCCAGTCTGTGGTAGTCTCACCGTCGTGAACTTCACCGATTTTGTGTGATACACCAGTGTAGAAAAGTACACGCTCTGTTGTCGTAGTCTTTCCCGCATCGATGTGGGCTATAATTCCAATATTTCGAACTTTCTCTAAAGGATAATCTCTTTCCATATGTATATAATTACTTGATAAAAATAAAAAGACACGAGTGTCTATGTCCTTAGAATATACAATAAACCCCCTATTTTTGCAAATTAAAACTCCCCGAAAGGGGAGTTTTAAGAATTTATACAGATTTGATTACCAAGCAAAGTGTGCGAATGCTTTGTTGGACTCTGCCATCTTGTGAGTATCATCGCGCTTCTTAACTGCAGAACCTTCGTTTTTTGAAGCAAGGATTAGTTCTTCGGCTAGTTTTTCATGTATCGGAGCACCTTTCTTTCCACGTGCTGCGAGTATGATCCATCTCATTGCTAGAGCTTGACGTCGTTCAGGGCGAACTTCGCGAGGAACTTGATAGTTTGCACCACCGATACGTCGTGAACGAACCTCAACTTGAGGACCAGCATTTTTAATAGCAGTATCAAAAACTTCAAGTGGGTTTGGGTTGCCAGTTTTTTCTTTGATGATATCAAAGGCTAGGTAAACGGCTTTGCGAGCAGTCTCCTTTTTTCCATGAAGCATGATGTTGTTTATGAATTTCGCAAGTTTTGGAGAATTGTAAACAATATCTGGTTCAACTGTATTTCTATTTTTTATCTTTCTTCGCATATATTAATTATTTCTTAGCTTCTTTTGGTCTCTTGTTACCATATAGACTTCTTGATTGGCGACGCTTCTCAACTCCTGTCGCATCCAAGCGTCCTCGAACTACGTGATAACGTACTCCGATCAAGTCTTTCACACGACCACCACGGATCATAACAACTGAGTGTTCTTGAAGATTGTGTCCTTCACCTGGGATATATGCTGTGACTTCCATTCCGTTTGTAAGGCGAACGCGGGCAATCTTTCGGAGAGCTGAGTTAGGCTTTTTAGGAGTTGTTGTTGAAACCTTTGTACACACACCACGCTTAAAAGGCGCAGGGTAAAATACTGGCTTATTTTTAATAGAATTAAAACCGCGAGCAAGAGCTACGGCCTTTGATTTTCTTTTTGTGATTTTTCGGCTCTTTCGAACCAATTGGTTAATTGTAGGCATTGATGAATTTAGCTTAAAACAAAAATAGTCGCGTTTTGGACTAGTCAGAATACTTTACTATATAGGGTCTAAAAATGCAAGGGTGGACTTCGGCTATATACTATAAGCTATTTAGAGCTAATGCATCCCGGTTATAAAGGAGAAGGCAATAAATATAGCTGGAGCAACTTTGCTCCAAAGGAATATTATGAAAAATAGGAGTAAAAACATTCCCCATTTTTCAAGGAAGTTTTCAAGGTCACGAAACCTAGCCGGTAGAATTGAAAATAGAATTTTAGATCCATCAAGTGGTGGGATAGGTATCAAGTTAAAGAGAGCTAATACTAGGTTGGTCAGAACTATAATACTAGTGATTTTATAAAATGCACCAAATTCTGATACACCAAAACCGAGCATTGGGGCAAACCTCATAAGTAAACCAAAGAAAACTGCAAGTATTATATTTGCAAAGATACCAGCAAAGGCGACGATAAATGTACCTTTTCTAATATTGCGTAAATTATCTGGGTTGTAGGGTACTGGTTTTGCCCAACCAATTACAAACCCAGTTTGAGATAAAACTAGCAGAAGTGGCAATATAACAGAACCAAAAGGATCTAGGTGTTTTAAAGGGTTGAGAGTAAGCCTACCACTAAGACGGGCTGTATTGTCCCCAAGTAGGTATGCACTATAGCCATGAGCGAATTCATGAACAACTACAGACATAATGAGCACTATTACATAAAATATTCCGTCGATGGCTTGCATAGCTATGGTTTATATGATAGCATGGGGCTCACATATGGCAAAAGTTTGTGCAATAACTAAAAAGGGTTCATTAGTAGGTGGAGGATACTCCAACGTTGTTCGTGCTACAAAATTCAACCCTACTGGCAAGGTTCGCAAATACGTAAACCTTCAAAAGAAACGTGTTTATGTTCCTGAGCTTAAAAAATACTTCCCTCTCGTCCTATCTACTCAAGCAATCAAAACAATAAACAAAAGAGGTGCATACAATGTCCTCAAGAAAGCCGGAGTTATAAAATAAAATCCTAAACAACTGTTTAGGATTTTATTTTAGTAAGACATACTCATCCCATCGGTCTTAAATATTATAGTTCCCCTTTGGTAAGTACCTAGGTATGGGATATGTAGATTATTCAACCTATCCAATACATCTTGGTGAGGGTGACCATACCTATTCTTTAAACCAGCTGAGATAACTACAACCTCTGGATTGACTACCTCAAGCCAAGATTCGCTTGAGGAATGCTTGGAGCCATGGTGACCAATTTTTAAAACCTTTGAACTGAGAGTTTCTTTATTTTCATTGTTCATAATTATATTCTCAGTGTATTTTGTCGCATCACCTGTAAACATAAAAGACTCATTGCCGTACACAAGCTTCCCTACTATTGATCCATCGTTTGAATCTAAGTTGGAAACGTCTCGATCTGGAAATAGAATATCAAAATAAATATTGTGCTCCTTGTCGAGAATTATTTTCATCCCTTGTCTAGCAATTAATTTTTTTATATTTTTTTCTTTTATCTTTTCCTCAAGATTTTTATAAGTCTTTGTTGTATTAATAGACCCATTATCTATAATCTGGCCAACTTCGTATTTATCTAAAACTGTTGGAAGTCCTCCTATATGATCGGCATCTGTATGAGTGGCTAAAACTAAATCCAGGGATCTGTCGGCAAAAGGCATAACCTCTGCTAATTTAGAGGTAACTCCTGGCCCAGGACCAGCATCTATCAACATCTGTTTGCCGTTTGGGGCTTCAATATATATCGAATCCCCTTGCCCAATATCTAGGAAGGCGACCTTTAATATATTGCTATCACTACGGTAACTAACCAAAAAGTAACATATATAAATAGCCGACAAAACAAGGAAAAGTAGGAGTAGATGGGGTAAATATTTGCGAATATTTTTCATGATATACTGTACATATTAGCATTAAGAAATGAAAAACTCATGCAAAAATTCGAAGAAAAGAAATTTGAAATCGGTGAATTAAAAGGAATATCGGCAAAAAATATTGAAGAGCATTTGAAGCTATATACTGGATATGTAAAGAACGCTAATTTAATTATGGAAAAAATGGCGACTCTTGATACTGAGAATGATCCTTATATAGCAGGAGAACTATTTCGTAGATTTAGTTTTGAATATAACGGCATGCGCAACCACGAAGTTTATTTTTCTTCCCTTTCAGGTGGCGCAAAAATATTTAACCCTGATAGTGAATTAGGAAAAAGATTGTTAGAACTTTTTGGCACATATGAAAAGTTTGTAAAAGAGTTCACTGGGCTTGCACTAACTCGAGGAATCGGCTGGGCAGTGCTTTGGTATGACAAAAAAGACGATAGATTTCTAGCTTCATGGGTAGATGAGCAACATCTAGGCCAATTAAATGGCGCTAGTATGATCCTCGCTATCGATATGTGGGAGCATGCATATGTCTACGACTATTCAACAAGTGAGAAGAAAAAATATATTGAAGCTTTTTTTGAGAATTTGAATTGGGAGGTGATTGAAGAGAATTTTAAGAAAATATAATCTAAACTAAAATAAGAAAGGCCTCCCTGTAAAGGAAGGCCAGTTAATAATATATGTTTCTTTAGGATTCAATGTGCTACGCCTGGTTGCACTCTTGGCGGTTGGCTGACAACAAAGATCCGAGAAGGAACACAAAATTATTTTTTAAGCGGCGGGTGCCCGCGGCTTTGCAAACAATCCGTTCATAAGCGCTGATTGTTAGATAAACAACTGATTTGGAGCAGTTAACTGTTTCTGCAACTGGAGTTTTTGGAGACTCTAATTTTTGGTTATATAATATCCAAACTGTCGGGACGCCAGATAGTAACATTATGAATACAATGCCTGGTATCCAACTCTGTGCATCTTTTACTCAGAACTACTTAATTAATAGATTACTCTTATCTGGAAATCTGTCAAGACCTTTTTATGAACACCCACCAAACCATAAAAGCATATGAGGCTAGATTGATTATTAACGGAAAGTAGGAAATTGTAACGCTCGCAAATGGAAGTGATGCAAAAAAGTGTATCATTCCCAAAATATATGAAAGAAGTAAGTGGACAATGTACGCAAATGGGATCGAGAGGATGGTTGAAAAGAATCCTACTACTCCTGTGATAAATACAAAGAACATTGTTAGAGGGATAAGTGGGAGTATTAAAATATTTGCTGGTATTGATACGATCGATAGCACTCCTGTCGAGTAAAGCAATAGTGGTAGAACTGCAATCGTTGCACCAAGCGTAGTTGCTACTAGTTCTCGGAAACCAAACCTCATTGGTATAAATTTTATCCAACCCATAACCTTAGGAGTTATGAAAAGTACCCCAAATGTCGCAATGAACGAAAGCTGAAATGATATATCGGTAATAACTCTAGGGTCATAAGCGATCATAAGCAACCCAGCGACCACGAGTCCGCGCCCTGCATCGTATGTGCGCCCAGTCATACGAGCAAATAGCGCAATAGATGCCATGATTCCCGCTCGTATTGCAGTAGATGATGCTCCAGCAAGCAATATAAATAAAATTATTACAACTATCCCAGATAATATAGACGATATTGGGGGGAGAATTAATCCTAACGCTTTCATTACCCCTTCAGCAACAATCGTGACGTTGTACCCAGATAGAGCCACTATATGAATTGTACCTGTATTTATAAATTCATTTTTAGTTTTATTATCAAATCCTCCACGAACTCCGAGCACTAAACCATTGGCGAGATCGCTGTTAGGTGTATTTACAACACTTTCAATATTTTCCATAAAAGCATTGCGAAACTTGTACAACAAAGAAATTATTCTCGAGCCATTATTGTTAGATAGGATTTCAATATCGGCATTTTTAATAATAAAATATATATCTTGGTTGGCTAAGTATCTTATATAATTAAACTCTTTACCCGCTTCAGTTTGAAAATTCTCTGGGGTGTCGAGAACTCCATCAACCTTTATCTTGTCTCCATAAGAAACATCAATGCCGAGTGGTGCTACAACTAAAATATTTGATTCTTGGTTAGTAGGTCTTAATGTTAAGCGCTGATTATTTAGCCTTACATCTGGTGCATTGACTACTACCCCTTCGACACTAACTCTCTTCCCTACTACATTTTCATACGAAGGAGGTTTTGGTAAGAAAAATAAAAATCGCACAAGTGCAATCAAAATCAAAATAATTATTATAAAAATTTCTCTTTTAGAAATCATATAATGTGTTCCGCAAGACATACTTTTTATTCACGCTTAACCCTCTCTACGGGGGCTCCGACACGGCTCATAAAAAGTATATATTGCTTCATAAACTG
The DNA here is from genome assembly GCA_044228545.1 of Minisyncoccia bacterium. Lineage (GTDB taxonomy): Bacteria > Patescibacteriota > Minisyncoccia > Phycocordibacterales > UBA9973 > UBA8515. The sequence continues at coordinate 9,922 of JBGAUR010000011.1, forward strand.
AGACAAAAGAATGTTTTAGAAAGTCTTTCGGAGCGCGTCGGCGCGAGAAGAGCAAAAATTCAGCAGAATTTTATGTGTGCTTTATAAAACATTCTTTTGTTGTAGTGATGAATGTTGTGTAGCTATTTCATCTGCACGTTCGTTGTGAATATGCCCGTCGTGGCCTTTTACTTTTTCCCATTTCAATCCACCTTCAAAGACTCGAGCGAGGGTTATGAGAGCCTGCCATAAATCTTGATTAAGAACTGCTTTTTTATTTGCAGTCTTCCAGCCATTTTTCTCCCATCTATGTATCCAAGTAGTCACTCCTCCTAAAACATAAGCAGAATCTGTATAAATAGTAACACTATCCCCTTTATGATTTTTATTTATGTATTCAAGTGCTTCTATAGCACCTGTGAGTTCCATGCGGTTATTTGTAGTATTTTTCTCATACCCACCAAACTCTTTCACTACTTTTTCCTTTTCTACTACAACTACCCCGTACCCTCCAGGACCAGGATTGCCGAGTGATGAACCGTCTGTATAAATTTCTACAATTTTTGCCATATTTATAGTATATCAACAATTCGAAGCCTAAGCTCTGTTCGCCCAGCAAACGTACTTTTTTCAAATGTAGCTATTAAGTTTATCTTTTCTCCAGCTGTTAGAGACCTACCAAAGCTATCCCTAGTTTTGAAAAATGAAATAGCTTTGACTGGTCTACCTTTGCTATTTAAAAACATCAACTCAAGATGGTTTTTTTCTTTCCCAAATTCTTTTATTTCAGTTATAGCGAGATCTTCAAATAAGAAAGTGGGTTTTAGGTTCCCCACTCCGTATGGAGCGAGCTTTTCAATGACATTATAATTTTCTATTATCACATCATCTATATTTATCTTTGCATCAATTAACTGATTGGTGCTATTTTCTTTTTTATCTGTAATACCATCAAAAACTTTCAGCAACCTCTCTTCTAGGAAATGAATCTCCTCATGGGAAACTGAAAACCCGCCAGCCATAGCATGTCCTCCAAAATCAATAAAAGTATTCTCGGGAAGATTGGTCATCTGTTCAACAAGATTTATACTTCCCCATCCACGACAAGATCCACGAATAATATCGCTACCCTCACTTCCCCAAACGAATGCTGGTTTTTTATACTCTTCAACAATCTTTGATGCAATGAGCCCAAGAACACCTACTCTCCAAGAAGGATTGCCTATAACTACTATAGATTTCTCTTCTCTTTTTGATAATATTTTTTTCACATCCTTCATAATATGAGCGACAGAGAGCTTTCGTTCATTGTTTATACCTGCCAAATGTGAAGCTAAATTTTTTGCCTCTACAAAGTTCTCTGTTGCAAGTAATTCAAAAGCCCGCATTGGATCCCCCATCCGAGACGCAGCGTTTAGCCTTGGAGCAAGAGTAAAGGTTATGTCTTCTTCATTTATATTCTTAATATCCACCTTCGCTTCACGAAAAAGTTCAATCAATCCTGGACGTCTAGCTTTTTGTAAAACTTTTAATCCGTAATAAGCTAAAACCCTATTTTCGTCTACGAGTGGAACTTGATCGGCTAAAGTTGCAACACCCGCCATATCAAGAAGCCATTTTTCCCAACCTTCATTTATCTTCCAATATTCACCATATTTTTTAACTAAAGCCTGAACAAGTTTAAAAGCAAGTCCGCCGCCGCAGAGCATTTTGTCCGGATAATCACATCCATCTTGTTTGGGATTGATAATTGCAAATGCGCGAGGAACGGTTTCTTGGGGTAGATGGTGATCAGTGATAATTACATCAATTCCCCCGCTTTGCGCTTGAGCAACTTCATTAACTGCAGTAATACCAAGATCAAAAGTTATAAGTAAATTTACTTGATCTTTAATAAACTGATCTATCGCATCCATATGAATACCGTATCCTTCATCGTGCCTGTGTGGAATATAGACAGAAAAGTTACTGTATCCAATCTTTTTTAAGAAATCGTACATTATAACTGCCGCTGGAATCCCGTCACAATCGTAATCGCTATAAATAACTATCTTCTCATTTCCCTCAATTGCTTCAAAAATACGCACGACTGACTTTTCCATATCTTTCAATAAGAATGGATCGTACAGGTGTTTTTCGTATGATGGATTGAGAAATTTATCTTTATCCTCTTCTTTAATTCCTCGGTTTTTTAGAAGTAGATCTAGAAGTTCAGTATGATTTGGCATTTTATGATTGTATCATGAAAGTTATAAGTACATCCTGATTCGATTTCCTAATCTTCTAAATTTATATTCTGGAAATCTTTGTCTTAATGTCCTCTCATATAAATTCGCTCTTATCGAAGATACATTGCGTTTGTTATCTTTTTTATTTACCTTGTGATTGATTTTTAAATAATCTACTAGTCTTTGACCAACGTCTTCATTTTCGATAATAGACATTAACTCATTTTTGTCTGTTATAAAAAATATTAGTGGGGTTGTAATTTCCTTTGATGGATTACCTAATACACCTTTATTGTATGATTTTTGCACGACTAAGCCGTCCTTTATTTCAAGGATTCCCCAAAAATCACCTTTTCCATCCTTAATTTCTGAATGAAAACCTTCAAACGCCTCTGGTGCTTCAGAGAATTTATCGTTTAGTATTTTCTGTAATTTGTTTATTTCCTCTATATAAAATTTTGTTTTAGAAGCAGAGAATGTTATTGTTTTAACTTTTTCCAATGATTGAACTTTTTTAATTAAAATTACTATTTTATCTACTATCTGTTGATAAACCTTTAATCCTTTATTTGTAAGACCGTGTGTACCATCAACATCAAAACCTAAACGCCAGTTACCAGAAGATCCAAGATCAACAACTCTTTCTAATAGATCATTGCGTTTGTTCATTTCTATAGAATACTCTAAACCGTCTATTGTTTCCCTTAATTCATAGGTGTTTTTATCTTTTCTAACAATGTTCTGCTCAATCTGTTCAATGAGTAGTTGTTTTCCAATATCTTCACCTTCGGTCATTTTCTCTATTTTGTTATTTAATTTTGACTCAAACTTCATATATAAAAATTATTTCAAAACTTTAATTCCTGGAAGTGTGCCTTTGGTTAGAAAGTCTAGTGTTGCGCCACCGCCTGTAGAGACGAATCCAAGTTTGTTTTCAAGTTTTAATTTAGATATAAGTTCTACTGTATCTCCCCCGCCGATTATGCTATGGACATTGGACTTGGCTAGGAACTTTAGAACTTCTTCCGTTGCCCCACCAAAACCTGTCTCATATTTACCAAGTGGTCCATTCCAAAGAACAAATTTTGATTTCTTGATTAAATCTTTTAATTGTTCTATACTCTTTGATCCCATATCAACAATACATTCATCTGATTTAACTTCATCGGGTTTTATAAATCTATTTTTTTTACCTAAAGCAACTTCTACATCTGTAGGTAAAATTAAATTTTTATTTTTCATCAAATTCTTGATCTCATAGTTACCATCTTCAACAAGCGATGTGCCTACTTCATAACCACGTGCTCGAAAGAAATCATTGGCAAGTGCTCCCCCGATGAAAACATTGTCGGCTTCGCGGAGGAATTTTTTAATGAGTGGCATTTTAGTACTAAACTTTGCTCCACCAAGTATAAACAAAAATGGATGCTCTGGTGAGAAAGATTTTGATAAGCTATTTATCTCTTTTTCTAGTTGGAGTCCAGCATATCCTGGAAGATATTTAGTGATTCCTATGACAGAAGCATGGGCTCTATGACTCACAGAAAAAGCATCATTAACATACACTTCTCCATATCTGGAAAGGGCTCTTGCAAATGAAGGTGAGTTGTTCTTTTCACCTGTTTCACTACGCATATTTTGAAGCAAAATAACATCTTTTTTCTTGGCTTTTTTAATAGTGTTTTCAGTCTCATCAGAGAAAATAGGCTTATCTATAAACATACTTTTAGGTAAATATTTTTTTAGTTTTAGTGCCACTGATTTTAGGCTTTCTTTTCCATCATCCCCTAGATGAGCCATCAAGATAACAATTGCACCTTTTTGGGTTAAATATTCAATTGTAGGCAGAGCTTTCTTAATCCTAAAGTCATCTAAGACTTTTCCATCTTTAATAGGAACATTGAAGTCGACACGTACGAGTACACGTTTACCAGAAAGTTTTTCTATGTCTTTTATTGTTTTCATTTTATATTGCTTGCAATTTCGACAATTTTTGAAAAGTTTTTTGGATCAAGACTTGCTTTACCTGGAAGAAGTCCATCTGCACCAATTTCTAAAAAAGATTGTGCGTTATCTTTATTTGCTGAGCCACCGTATATAATCCGAACAGATGATGCGGTGGTTTGACCAAACATATCAGTAAGAATTTTTCTTATATATATTTTCATCTCTTCAAAATCATGTGGTGTAGCATCATGACGATTCTCAGTTGATGATAGTGCCCATACTGGCTCATACGCAACTATTATTTCTTTTATCTGGTTTTTAGGAATCCCGTTTAGACACATTGATAACTGCTCTCTTACTTTTGCTAAATAAAAACCATCGTGGCTGCGCTCTCCTTCCCCTACACATAAAATCGGGGTGAGTTTTGCTTTTAGAACTGCGGATAACTTTTTATTTATAATTTCATTTGTCTCACCCATTGACCTTCTTTCTGAATGTCCAACAATTACATACTTTACCCCAGCATCAGCAAGCATCTTGGCTGAGATTTCACCAGTAAAAGCACCTGTGTTTTCGAAGAAAACATTCTGTGCTCCAATAGATATCTTTTTATTTTTAAGTTGTTTGATGGATGAAAAATAGACTGACGGTATACAGACAACTATTTCAGTATTTTTTATATTTTTCGTGGCTTGCGCAATGTTTTTAAAAAGAATAGCCGCCTCTTTTTGAGATTGCGGGTTCATTTTCCAGTTGCCAACTATAAGCTTCTTCATACGAGAATTATACCATAAAACCCTATTTTGTTGGACTTTATTGGGATTCCTTCCAGGAAGACACGTTCCAAGCACCTGATGGACCACTTGAGAAATTTGAATTAGCTAGACCACTATCATACGTAATAACAGCATTATTACTTAGACTAATCATATAACCAGTCAATGATCTTGCGCCAGCATTATTACTTACATTAATGGTTCCATTTGCAGCGTAGAGAATGACTGCACCAGCATTGTTTTGAAGGTTTATAGCTCCAGATGAATTAGAGGTAGTTAATATCATCACATAACTACCAGTTGTTCCAGAACCATAGAAATTTGCGTTATTCCCAATAGAAACAGTACCATCTACTACAATCACACCTTCAGAGCTACCGTATCCTGAGGCTAGTTGGACTGTAGCATTGTTACTTATATTAACATTACCAGTAATCCAAATGGTTCCGTTAACAGTAAGTGTGGCGTTGTTTTGTACCATAAGATCTCCACTGATCTTTCTAGGCCCTAGACTTCCACTACTTCCGCTTAAAGAATAATTACCATTTGTAACTCCTCCAGCTTCAGCTGCATCTTTCCAGTCTTGAATATTTTGATCAGAAATTGGCATTCCTACTTCTACAGGGTCTGCAAGTGTCGTATTGCAAGATTTGTTATTACCAGTACCTGTTTGACAGTAGTTGGTTCCTCTTATAGTGGAGTTATTTACTGTGTGAGAATATGCATCTCCAGTTGTTCCAGTTCCAATAGTTATACCACTAATAAGCCCAGTAATTCCTCCAATATAGAAATTGAAATATCCATCAATAGTAGTTGGACTATTATTATTCCAGGTACCGTTATACTGCCCTATTTTAGTTGATCCGTTTGCGTATCCATTATCATTGGCACCGATTCTGTAATAATTAGATGCTGACGTTGAAGCATCTATAACAATCCAATAAGTCGTCCCAGCGTCTAGTTGCGGATTAGTTGAGAACGGTACATCAACCCATCCGTAATTCGTAGAAATTAGTGATGCAGAAAGAGTCCCAGAAGTTTTTACTGTTGTTGAAGGACTACCACTTGCGTTGTTCACAATTCTTATCGTCAAGTTTGAAGGATTCCCAACTTTTTTTATATAAAGTTGTACTTTGTTGGCTACTTCTGTGTCACTAACCTGAAAACTTTGAGCGAAATCTTGTGTCCCATTTGCATTTCCAAACGACACATCATACACAGGTGTACCTGTTCCATTTGATTGATCAGAAGTAAGGGTGGCTGAGTTTGCTGAAGTTGCACTACCAGTAATAGAACCAGAGCCGGTTATAGGGCCATTGGCATATACACTTCCTATAATGCTTGAGTTATTAGCCATTGTAAAACCACCTTTACCAGTTTGCACTCCATAACTAAATGACACTCCTACCCCAGTGGTAACAGCGACACTTACCTTTCTTTCACTTGTTGATGCATCACCAACTGAAGTGATCTGCTTTTGACTGGTAGAAGTATCGGTGACTGTTGTTGTAGCTGTTGAATCACCTAAGGTTAGAGCTTCACTTGCACTATATTGTTTATTATTCCGTATACGGTAAAGTACATCTTCAACTCCTGATTCAGCTAAAAAGTAAGCGCCTTTTGAACTATATGTAACACCAGCTATTTTAAACTCTCTGACTACTGGAGTTATTATTCCTACTAAAATAGTGAGACTAATCGCCATAAAAAATATCATCACAACCATAATCGCTGCGCCTTTGTTTTTTATGGAATTTTTTATAAAGTCTTGCATATAAAAATTAATAACCTCCTCTTAATATAATTGTATCGTAAAAATTGGCAGTTTTAGTTGTTTTACTACTGTTATCCTGAAGAGTTAGTTCTATTTTTACCGCCTCACCATTGGTAGTCACTATACGTCTAAAAACAAGATTATTTACAGTTATATTTTGTCCTAATAAATTATCTTTGAGTACACCACCTTCATACAGATTTAGAGCTCCACTTGAAACCATAAATTTTATAAGAAGAGCATTTCCGCTTCCATCTGTGCTGTTTAATTGCAAAACTCCAGGACTTGAACCAAGTGTACTGTTTGTTGTATCTACTGTTTTTGCTTGTCTGATTTCTCGGGAAATTCTCTCTATAGTAGTTGAACCAGATTCTAACAGATCTCTGTTAGTCCTTGTGGTTGAAAAAGATGTCATTACAGTAATTAGAGAGTTTATGACTAAGATAGAGAGCATAGTAAATATTGCTAAATATATAAGCATTTCTATCAAACTGTATCCACTTTTTTTAGTATTTTTCATGTTAATTAAAAATATCAGCTATATAAAAAGGTAAATCTTTTGATATCGTTGTTCCTTCAGCTGTAGGCCAGGAAACAGTTATAGTTATTTTTTTTGTTCTTGAATCTACATTTCCAGAAGAAGCAATATCTTCCGTAGTGGCATCTCTTAGAACTTGTGATACAACAACCGTTCTAGTAAAAGTAGAATCGAGAGTTGCAGAAGGTGTAGTGCTTAGTGACCATACGTTAGTACTTGTGTTATAAGACAGATAATAATTTGTATCTAGAGTAAGACCTGAAATATTACTCCAAGCAGAATCGCGAATAGATCTTACCGCTTCAGCTCCTTCTTCAAGAAGCATATTGGCTTGTGTTTGTTTTAAAGCTTTATCGGAAAGATTTATCCCCTTCTGCGCAGAAGCCATTAGGGCAAATATCATCGTAGTCATGATTGCGCACCCAATTAAAATCTCTACGAGTGTGAAACCTTTTTCTTTACTTTTAAAATAGATTTTTTGCATTTAATTTGAGCTAACGATTCCTGTTTTATTTATAGTTATAGTTTTCTGACGAGTTGCATCAGAAACTAACCTAACTATAATTGTACCATAGTTGGTTGTATCGCCTGAAATCCTAGTGAATATTACATCACTTCCACCTCCATTTAAGTTTATTCCTCCACTTACAGGAATAGAAACTGCGGAGTTAATATCTACTTGTTTGTTATTAGAATTCGGTTCTGTAAAAGAAGATCCAGCAAATAATACTGCTCTGCTTGCCTCAAAGTGAACACCGTATGTCGTTGAATTTACAGATGAGATTGTTTTTGTACGTGCTTCGTTTACCAAAGAGATGATGTCACTCGTAGTATTCTGAAGCGCTTGCTCACTTCTGAATTTAGAAAGGTTCAAGATAATAAAAGAAACAACTATAGCTAAAATGGCGATCGCCATCAGTAACTCTAAAACACTCATGCCTTTATTTTTTAGTATTTTCATATTGTTATTTTATGTTACTCATAACTGAATACATTGGGGTAATCATTGAGACTGCGAAAAATCCTACAGCCCCTCCTATAAATACCATTAAAATTGACTCTATTATTACAGATAGGTCTTTGGTTTTATTATCAACTTCGTTCTCATAAAAGTTGGCAATATCAATAAGCATCTTGGATAGGTTTCCAGTTTCTTCCCCCACTTCGATCATTTCCCCCATCATTATAGGGTATAAGTGAGTCGCATTTTTAAAGGAAGCTGAGAGTACCCCTCCTTTTTCAATGGAGATAATGGCGTCTTTTATTAATTGTTTATAGTGAATATTTTGTAGCACTTCTTCTGTAATAGAAAGAGCGCGAGACATATCAACTCCAGAAGTTAGAAGGGACGAGAGTGTGCGAGCAGTACGAGCGGTGTTAACTTCCATTGCGATGTTGCCGACAACTGGTAACTTTAAAATAAAGGAATCAAAATACTTTTGAGTAAACTTTGATTTTGCAAACATAACGAAAGCGCCGACTATTAAAAATGTTATACCTAGGAACATGAAAGTGTGCTCGCTTAAAGTATCTGAAAGCCAGATGACAAATTTTGTAGAACTAGGCAACTCCCCTCCTAACTCTTTGAATGTCTTTGTTAGAGTTGGAACAACAAAAACCATCATCAAAACCCCGATAATAAATATAGCGCAGAGAATTATACTTGGGTACATCAGAGCTCCTTTGATCTTTTTATTTAGATCGTAGGATTTTTTTAGGTTCATTCCAACTTCAGCCAATGCTTTTGGTAAACCGCCAGATTCCTCACCCGAGTGAACCATTGATATAAATAGGGCAGAAAAAACTTTGGGAAATTTTCTCATTGAATCTGACATAGTACTCCCACCATTTATCCCTTCGATTATGCTACCCAGTATTCTCTTGAGAAGATTATTTTTTGTTTGTTTTTCAAGGATAGTAAGTGCTCTAGTTAAAGAGAGACCTGCGGAGAGCATTCCCCCCAAATTATTCGTAAAAATTATCTTTTCAGACAAGGATACACTGTTAAACAATTCAAATTTTAAAAAATTGCCTCCTTTCCCTTTTTCTTTATATTCTTCAATTGCTAAAGGAATGCTTCCGCCTTCTCTGAGTTCACGGGCTAGGGTAAATTTATCAGGGGCTTCTTTTACCCCTTCGATAACTCCACCGACTTTATTTTGTATTTTATAACTGAATTTCATTCTATTATTCAGAAACCACACGTAGAACTTCTTCTGTAGAAGTTCTACCTTGAACGGCCAAGAATATTCCATCTTCGAGCATTGTCATCATGCCCTCTTCTTTT
>JBGAUR010000012.1:0-18082 GCA_044228545.1 Minisyncoccia bacterium
GAAGATATCCCGATGTTCCTGCTGTTGTTGGGAGGTTGAAGTTGTATGAGCCAGCCGTCGAATCACTGGTGAGAATAGAGATCGTAGCTAATGCTGTATGATTAGTGAGATTGATTAGTCCAGTTGTTCCGCCGGCAATTGTCCCTAAAGTTAATGATGAATCACAAGAAAATGCACCGGTGGAGTTAGTAATTGTGCAACCAGTTGATCCATATCCTCCCGCAAGGAGTACATTACCGGTTGATGATGCACCGATTGAGATGGTGCCAGATCCTTTTGCATTAAGAGTTAAGTTTTCGTCTGTACCTGATGAGATGGTAGTAAGTGCAAGTCCCCCTCCTGCTGCTGCAGCGGTAACTTTAAGTCCTGTTGCTGATGATGCGGTGTTGGTATCAACTTGGAAGGCGTAGTTGGTTCCTGTTCTTGCAACGGTGAAGGCGGTTGCTGATTGGACGGTGGTCGAGAGAGCACCAGTGTTGGTGATGCCGACCACTGCGGCGATAGCGCCTGAGGAGTTCACTTGGAAGAGGTCACCTGACCCGACGGTGAAAAGTGCTGCTGGAGAGGAATCTCCAACACCGACATTTCCTCCAGCTTTTACAACCATAAGATTTTCTGCCCCCCAGAAACCAAAACCAATATGATTATCAGTACTTCCTGAGCCGTTGTAATAAAAGCCCATACTTGCCCGATTGTAAGTTGAGGAAGCTCTTCCAAAAGAGATAAAGGTTCTCTCTCCTGTTGTCATATTAGGAGACATTACAGCTAAGGGTTGATGCCAAGGCCCTCCTGAAGGCGATGCTCCTGCTGTTGCACTTATAACAAAACCATCTCCACCTCCACCATACACAGAAGCCGTCTCAAATCGATATCTAGAATTTCCAGTTGAAGCATCAGATGCCCAAATACCACCAGTAGTTTGAAGATTGTAAGCTCCGTTATCTGTTGTTGTCCCCATTAATACTTCCCCTGCTTCAAATATTCCCGCATAGTTATTCGTTCCACCTGTTGCAGTTGCATAAATACCAACATTCGTAGTCGCTGCCCCAGTGTTTGAGAAATATCCTGCGTAGTCAGTTCCTGTTGTTGCGCCAGTTTGAGAAACGTTGAGCGCTTTGTTTGAAGCAGTAGTGGAAGTAGAAGTGAGTGCGATTAGATCAGTAGTATTTCCAGTAATTGAAACTATATCATTTGCAGTTGCAGGTGAAAGTACTGTACCTGTACGTGACCAATATCCGATTGTACCCGATGTTGGAGCGGTGGAAGTAAGGTATCCATTGGTTGTTGCATAAACAGCTCCGGTTGAAAGTGCAGTTGCACCAGCTACTTGGGCAACTATGTTTCTTGTTGGTACAGATGATGTTAGGTAGAGTTGTGTTCCATCCCATTCGACTGCTCCTGCTTCAGCAGAAGTTAGATTTGTACCTGATGTGAATTTGAGGGGGGCATTTCCAGCGGCAGCAGCACCGGCTGCAATGTGAATTCTTGCTGTAGGAGTTACAGCCCCACCAACATACATAAATGCACCAGTACCTGATATTTGAAGTCCAGTAGTTGTTCCAGGACTAAGTGTCATTCCACCGGTTGTTGAAATTGTATTGTAGCCAATTTCAAGTGAAGCAGTTTGGTTATTTGCTGTAACTTTTAATCCATAGTTAGGGGTGTTGTTTAATGATCTGACAATGAGAGCATGGTTCGCATCGTTAGTCGCATTACCAACGTTGATTCTCTCATTGAAAAACGCAGACCAATTTGTAGTAGTTCCTCCTGAAGCTGTAAAATACGCACCGATGTTTGTTGAAGTCGATCCATCATGAGTATTTGAAAAATATCCACCGTAAGTAGTCTGTCCTGCAGTGCCATTTGTTCCTGTGGTTGATATGTTTAGTACTTTCTGAGTATTTGATGCAGCAGCAGTCCCAGTAACTACAAGATCGACAAGTGATCCAGATGAGAGCGAAGAAGATGTTGAATAGATAGCTGTACCACTGGTCAAACTATTTCCTTGTACATACAAGATAGAGCCTGTACCTGTTTGCGTTGTGTTTCCTTCAGATATACCGACCCTTCCGTTAAAAGCTGCCGCATGATCTCCAACATCTGCATCTACATATATTCCATAGTTGTTTGTTGCTCCGTTTGCATATGCATAGATAGCGGTTGCATTTGAGACGGCACTAACACTTGAGTAGAGTCCATATGCGTTTGCGCCGTTTGCAGAACTTAAATGAAGAGTATAGTTTGTTGAAGATGTACCTGAGTGAGTATTTGCAATTTGTGCGCCATAAGATGTGACACTAGAGGCAGCATTTGCGCCTGATAAAGAAATATTCAACCCGTGCTGACTACTAGTCGCTCCAGTACCTGATGAAGTAAGGTCGAGCAATGTTCCGTTGGTAAGTGATGTTGAAGAGAGTGCTAATATTTTTCCTGTAGTCAAAGAGTTCGCAGTGATTGTTTGAAATGTTTCTGTATCAGAATTGACAGTCCATGTAGTTATCTCTGTATCATCAAAAGTAAGAGATTGATTCCCAACTGGACTTACAATCTGATCCCAACGTATTGAACTTACTCCGACTGCACCTTCAATTACATTTCCAGCAGAGTCAACTTGAAGTGAGTATGTTGCTGTTCCAGTATTTGTACCTGCGCCGTATTGTGAAAGTTTAAACTTACCATTATTTAAAAATCTTCCTCCTTCAGTCGCACCGTTGTTGCCAGTTTGGAAAATGATATCGGCACCAGTTGCACCAACACCTGAAGTTGAACGAAGTACAAGTGTATCTGTCGTCGCGGTACCACCGATGAGTGTCGTGCCACCTGTGATTCCAATACCAGTTGCAAGTAGAGTTGCGTTTACAGTTGGGAGAGTATAAGTCCTAGCTGCACCAGGATCTGAGAATATAACATTACCGTCACCGACTTCTATCCACGGGTGACCTGGGTTTGGAGTAGTAGCTGTTACGATACCAACGATAGAGAAAGTGAGAAATAGGAAAAGTACTGAGTAAACAGCATAGTGAAGAGAAAACCTAGGGTGGATTTTCCTTGCAAGCTTTGTCAGAAATCTTATGTATTTTTGGTTGTTGTTTTCGGACATAAAATACAACTATATTATATCATAGTTGTATGGTGAAAACACCAAAAAAAGAGTTGTATTTATTGATTTTTGTGGAAAACTGTGGATAACTTTTAGATAATTTTCTCAAAAAACAATTTTCCTAAAATCAATCAATTCGAGATGCCTTATTTTAGCATATTTTTGGTCAAAATCCGACCAAAAATCCCCTCTTTCCATACAAAGATGTGGATAACCGAAATAGCTAAATTTTTGAGAAAAATTGCTATCGAACCTCGAACCCAAGTGAAGATAATTTTTCAGTAATTTTTGACATTATTAAATTTATTTCTTCTGTTGTAAGAGTGCGGTCGTAAGATTGGAAAATCAACCGAAACGCATAAGAAATTTTTCCGTCTTTTTTAAAAGTATCAACTAAAATTGGTTCTTTGACTAATAGCTCTGTCCCAAATTCATGATAAATTTTTGCAAGTTCATCAGCAGAAACATTTTCTGGAACCCAAACAGCAATATCGCGAGTTGCGAACGGATACAAACTCCACATTTTGAAACATTGTAGAGAATTTTCTTTCGCAAGATCATCAAAATCTTGTCGCTTAACCCTCTCTCCGGGGGCTCCGACACGACCAAGATTTTGATGATCTTGCTTCACACTCAGAGATGAGTTTGAAGAAAGATTTTCTGAATGGTCTGGCCTGCCTGGAGCTTGCGTATGGACAGGAGATCCGAGGACCTGAAGAAAACTTTCTTCAAACTCATCCAGCTTTACTTCTTTTATTTCTTTTTTATTAGCAAAGCCAACATGAACTTCTTCTCCATTTTCTGTAAATACAGTTCCAATTTCAAATATTTTTATTTCACTCAAATTTAAATATGGCGCATTTAATTTATTGAGCTCATAGGATTCTTTTAAGCCATCTGTTAGATTTGTCCTCAAGAACTTTTTATCTGAAGCGGATGCTAGCACTTCAACTACACCAGTATTTGCAAATGCATATGTCATAACTTCAAGATATCCATTTTCTACTAAAATAGAGCGTGCTTTTGAGATTTTATGATGGATTTCATTTTCTTTAATATCTCCTTTAACCGTTGGTAGTACAGGTTTTATTTTGTCATAGCCTATTATTCGAGCTACTTCTTCAGCCATATCCTCCTGGTTTAGAAGGTCAAACCTCATAGGTGGAATAGCTATGGAGAAACCTTCCCCTGTTTTTGTATATTCAAATTTATAACTTTTTAAAATGTCTTCAACTTGGCTGTCAGTTACTTCGAGGCCTAACGTATTTTCTAAATATTTTTTTGAGAAATCTAATTTATGACTTTCTTGCTTTTTAGGATATACATCTACAATATCTTCAAATTCTGCTCCTGGGAATAATTCGATAAGAAGTGCAGACAAGGCAAACATCCCAAAATCACAAAGTTCTGGGGCAAGATCGTTTTCAAATCTTTTTGCTGAGTCTGTTAATTGTCCAATTCCCCGCGCAGTTTTTCGAACTGCAGTCGGATCAAAATTTGCAATTTCAAGAACTATATCCGTTGTCGAGTCATTTATACCTGAGTCAAAACCGCCCTTTACTCCACCGAGCGCAAGATTTACACCACCTGAGGTGATAACTAAATCATTTTCTTTTAGTTTGGCGGTTATCCCTTCCCTCCCGACAAGTTTTAGTTCATCCCCTTCTTTAGCATTCGTAATCCGTAATTCGTAATTCGTAATTTTCTTTAAATCAAACGCGTGAGCAGGTTGTCCGCAATCATACATGACGATATTTGTAGCATCTACGATGTTGTTTATACTTCTCTGCCCTATAGATTCAAGATGTTTTGCCATCCATTCTGGCGAAGGACCAACTTTTACATTGCGCACTATTCGAGCAGTATATCTTCGACAATTCTCACTTTCTATCTCAATTTTCAAGTTTGTAGGCTTTGTTGCTGGAGTTTTATACATAGGTGTAGGATCTTTGAATTCTACCCCGAGAAGTCCAGATAATTCCTTGGCAACACCTTGATGCGAAAGCAAATCGTGTGCTCGGTTTGGTAAAATGCCTAGGTCAAAAATAAAATCTCCGCTTTCTAATTTTTCAACACTTTCAACTTCACAAAGGTGATATGTGAAAATATCTGCCAAACGATTTGGTTCTGGAATTTCTGGCACATATGCTTTTAACCAATTGTAAGAAATTTTCATAAATTATTTTGAGAGCACGATTAAAGCTGAAACTAATGGTAGGGTTACATGGAACCATGGATGAGTTTTATTGTAATTACCAAATTTAAAACCGTACCAGAAAAATACCATAGTTAGTGTAAGAGCCGCAATAAAATATGATTTATAATCTGGATTGACTTTAGTAATTATAAAATAATACATATACCCATAACTTGCTATAGCCGATAGCCAATCAAGATCCCTAATAATATCGAGCAGAACAATGTGCTTAGAATTATTACTCTTTAGATAATGATATATTGGCGAAAAAATACAGGCGCTGAATCCTATCGCAGCGTAAGCCCACTCTTGTACATGGACAGCTGCAAATACTGGAATAAATAAGAAAATATTTGATGTTACAATAAATTTCTTCATATTTAAAATTGGTTGAGTCTCAAATCACCCTGATAAAATAAGCGTACATCTGGGATATTCCAGCGAATCATAGCGATACGATCAAGTCCTCCACCAAAGGCAAAACCTTGGACTTTCTGTGGATCGAGACCAGCATTGCGAAGAACATTCGGGTGAATCATCCCCCCACCCATCATCTCGAGCCATTTGCCGTTGAATTTTGCATGTACTTCAACCGATGGTTCAGTAAACGGGAAAAAGCTTGGGCGGAATTCTATCTCAACATCTCCACCGAGTGCTTTTTTATAAAATTCAATGAGCACTGCTTTCATATGGGAGAGATTTACATTCTCCCCAATCATGCATCCATCGATTTGGAAAAATTGCATCTCGTGAGTAATGTCTGTTGCTTCATTTCTAAAAACTTTTCCGATTGATATCGTTGCAATTTCTTTTATGTTTTCTTTTGCAGCACGTTCTAGAGTTCGAGCAGTAACATTTGTCGCATGAGTCCTCAAAACGTAATCAGAAGTACTAGATGAAACAGTCTGGCCTGCCTGGAGCTTGCGTATGGACAGGAGATCCGAGGACTTTTCAGATAGTACTTCTGACGAAGTTAAATTTTCTTGATTCACCTGATTTTTTTTAATATAAAAAGTGTCCTGCATATCACGAGCAGGGTGATCTTTAGGTACATTTAATGCATCGAAATTGTACCAGGTAGTTTCAAGTTCGGGTCCTTGTGCTATTTCAAAACCAAGTTTTCCAAACACTTCGTAGGCTTCATTTTGTAGAATTGTTAGTGGGTGTAAGCTCCCTTTCTGGAATTCTTGCATAAGTAGAATATAGCATTTTTAAGGCTTTTTTCAAAAAGTCACTATTACTCGCGTAAATAGAGAGTGTATTCCCCGTCTTCTTTTTTTAGCCCTAAATTGGTATGATTGTCATCTTCAAAATGTGCATTAGAGCCACTGCGTGCAGTTTTGAAAAAAATCTCAGATTCGTCGTAAGAAAGTGTGTACTTCAGATATTTAACTGCATGCCTCAATCTCTCACTAGAGTCATCATAACTAACATCGTGATCGTATATTATTGTATGTGCCATAATAAAATTAAATTAACTAATAATTATTTTATCATATCTCGCAGACGACAAAATTCACAATCTTTTTCTTCACATTTTTTATCCCAAAAAGAAAGTGATAATATTTCTTCGGAAACTTTTGTGATTAGTTCTTCTAATTCTTTTACTTCATCATCAGGTATTTCAAAAACTTCTTTATGATATTTTCCATTTTCACTTGGCTCTATGAAGTCTATGATTCCAGATTGCATATTGTATTTTCCATCATTCCAGTATTTTAGAAGAAGTTTATAGAAAACAAGTTGGCGATAATAATCCCCACTCGCATTTTTTGTCTCTCCCATAAGTTCATTACGAGTTTTGGGTTTGCCAGTCTTATAATCAACAACATTTACAATGTCTCCATCTACGAATTCAAGTTTGTCTAAAACCCCAGTTAGCCTTATATTATCGTCTAAAATGACTCCATTAATACGAAATTCAGATATTGTATTTACTGGAAATGTGCCACTATAAGTGTCATACCATCCCGAAAGAGCTTTTTCCCCTTTTTCTAAGACTTCTTCATATTCACTTTCTCCTATCGGTTGATTAGACAGAGCGTATTTAAATGAATCAATCAAAAATTCTTTTCCTACGTCTTCCTCTTTTAAAGCATCAAAGAATTTTTGAAGTGCAGAGTGAACTGCAGTTCCATAAGATAAATATTTTTCGGGAGCTTGTGGAATCCTAACTAAATTTCTATAAAAATATTTCCATGGACAAGAAGGGATGTTTTTGAATAAGTCATACAAACATGGTGTTTGGCACGAGTTAGAGCCACATAAAGGAGTCTCCGATCGTCATTATCCCCATCGCCCAAAACGTCTGGTATCGCACCTCCAATATCATCTTTCTTTATGGATAAATCGTAAACACTTTCAAGAAGAGGGAGTCTATCCATCTCACGTCTACCACCAAAGTGACCCGCATAGCAGTTAACAATATACACATATCCAAATTCAAGGCCTTTTGATCTATGGACTGTCATCATTCTTACCTTTCCAGTTGGCACTCTTCCTTTTCGTTTTTTTATAAATAAATTGTGTTTATTAATCGTATCAAGATACGCAAAGAAATCATCGAGTGTTGCCTTAGGATTTGATTCAACCAATAACTTAACTTCATCTATTAGACTGTTTACTACATCTAAACGATCTTCTTGGTTGTTACTAGATAGAATATCTTCGAGCATTCCAGTGTCCCGCAAAACTTCTGGAATAAAAGACATCAAATCTGTATTGTGGCTTCGACTAACTAAATTAGAAAACATTGTTGAAAAATTCAAGAATTTATCAACCTCAGATACTCCAGATTCTACAAGAAGTTTTTTGTCTGAAATTATCTCCCATAGACCAACTCTTTTTTCGCTTCCATGATTCTTCAAGTTATCTGCCTTGCGAATGACTCTATAGACATCGATGGGTTTTAATTTAAATAAATCTTGATGCAGTACGTATGATAATTCCACACCGTGCTCATGTTCGCGTAAAGCCTTTAATATCAATAGTATTTTCTTGATATCTGGTTCAGAAAAAAGATCTAAGTCTGATTCCACAACATGAGGAATACCGAGAGCTTGTGCAAGTGCTTGATATGGTTTAGCGTCATTGTTGTTTCTATAGAGGATCGCAATTTCACTTGGCTCTATCCCTTCCTCTATCCTTCTCTTTATATCTGAGACCACAAAAAAAGTTTCAGCCCAAGTAGTTTCAAATGGATATAAATGCACGAGCGAAGCGTCTTTATCTTTTTTCAATTGTGACATTAAGGATATATCACCAGATGAAAGCAAACTCCCTGAAGCATCTAGGATATTTTGTGTTGAGCGATAGTTGTCGGTAAGTGTTATAAGTTTAGCGCTGGGATAAAGATCTTTAAAATAATAGAAATTCTCAAGAGAAGCGCCCTGGAAACGAAATATGGCTTGTTTGTCGTCTCCTACAATGAAAAGATTTGGGTTGGGAGCATGATAAGAAGCTAGAAGTTCTAATATTTTATTTTGAGCATTATTAGTATCTTGATGTTCATCTACTAAAAAGTATTGGTATTTCTCTTGCAACATTAAAAGAAGAGACTCATCGGATTTAAGTGTTTTTAAAACCTCCATGATCATATCGGAATAGTCATATATTTTGTTAAAAGCTAGATCTTCCTGATAAGTTTTATATATTAAAGATAATTCGTGATTTTTTTTAATTTTTTTCTCAACTTTTTGATACTCGCCTTTCATCTTTCCGTTATAAGCACCCTTGGTATGAAATTTATCTGGCAATATTAGAAAAGCATCTTCTTCTCTTTTTACCAAATCAGCAAATAAATCCTCATCCACACCTTCGCGCTTGAGTTCATTTATTGAAGCTAGGATATCGCGAACATAATAATACCTATCACCAAATGGTGAGAGTATTTCAATCGAATGATCCTTGATTTTTTTATCAATTATTTTTTCGATCAGATAAATCTGATCGACTTCTGTCGATGGCTTTGAGCCAACTATTTTTGGAAAATGTTCAGGATTTTCACTAATAACACTCTGACAAAATGAGTGGAAAGTAGAAATAACTACTTGATAAGCTCTAGTACCTATCAGATCTGATAGACGCTTACGCATTGCACTAACTCCTGCATCGGTAAAAGTTATAGCTAGGATATTTTCTGGCTCCACATCTGTCTTTTTTAGGATATTACCTATTCGAAGTGTTAGAACTTGGGTCTTACCAGTTCCAGGACCTGCTACTACCATAACTGGCCCCTCTATAGTATCTACGGCTTCCTTTTGGGCTTTATTTAGCTTTTTATAGGATTCCTCGAAGATAATATTACTCATATAAGCCATTATACTCCGACTACAGGGAAAATAGAAAATACGCTATAATCGATTAATGCAAATACTTTATTCTTATCTAAAAGACCATTGGAAGGTTCTACTTCTTGCACTGGTTCTTGCAACTATTAACCAAGTTTTCTCGCTTCTTGATCCACTAATTTTCCGACATGTTATTGATGACTATGCAACTAAATTCGACCAATATACATTCAAAGAATTTATAAAAGGGGTGAGCTTACTTCTTGGGGCTGCTGTTGGTGTTGCTTTCATATCACGTGTTGCTAAAAATTTTCAAGATTTCTATGTAAATACTATTACTCAGAAAATAGGTGCAAAAATGTATGCTGATGGTATAAAACATTCTTTAGAGCTACCCTACCAGCAATTTGAAGACGAGCGCAGTGGAGAAACGCTTGGCAAAATCCAGAAGGCACGCACAGACACAGAGAGATTAATAAGTTCACTCATAAATGTAGTCTTCATCACTCTTGTGGGATTTGTATTCGTCATGATATACGCATCCAAGGTCTACTGGCCTATTGCTCCACTATATCTATTCACTATTCCTGTAATAGGCGGAGTTAGTCTAGTCTTATCAAGAAAGATAAAGAAAGTGCAAGAGAATATATTCAAGGAAACAGCAGCTCTCGCTGGTGCAACGACAGAATCACTAAGAAATATAGAACTGGTAAAAAGCCTAGGTTTGTCGGAGCAAGAAATTGAAAGATTAAACAACACGACTGGAAAGATATTATTGCTCGAGCTCAAAAAAGTAAAATATCTAAGGAGTCTGTCTTTCATACAAGGAACAATAGTAAACTTCGTGAGAACAACTATATTATTTATAATGCTTTACTTGATATTCGCACAAAAGATAACTTTTGGTGAATTCTTCTCCTTGTGGATATACTCATTTTTCCTTTTTAACCCACTACAAGAACTTGGGAGTATTATAAGCACTTATAGAGAAAGTGAGGCAAGCTTAGAGAGTTTCCAGAAAATCATGGAGCAAAAGGCAGAAGAGAAGCCGGAAAATGCAAAAGGTATAACTAGTATAGAATCATTATCATTTAAAGATATAGTATTCAAGCACAAATCTGCCACAACTGACGCACTCGCAGGTGTCACATTTGAAGCTCATAAAGGTGAAACTATAGCGTTTGTTGGACCATCAGGTTCAGGAAAAACTACATTAGTAAAGCTTCTTGTAGGACTTTATCAACCAATCAAAGGTATAATTTCTTATAATAAAATCCCAAATACTGAGATTAATATAGATTCTGTCAGATCACAAATTGGATTTGTTACCCAAGATACCCAACTCTTTGCAGGAACTATCCGCGAGAACTTACTTTTCGTAAATCCTGAAGCGACAGACGCTATGTGCCTTGAAGCGCTAGAAAAAGCCGCTTGCCAATCACTCCTCTCTCGAGCAGAAAAAGGGCTCGACACTGTAATCGGTGAAGGTGGAGTTAAAGTCTCAGGTGGAGAGAAGCAACGTTTATCTATTGCACGTGCTCTGCTTAGGAAACCAAAATTACTTGTATTTGACGAAGCAACTAGTTCACTTGATTCGATCACAGAAGAAGAAATATCAAAAACAGTACAATCTATCAGCGAAGCAAAAGAGCATATAACCATCCTTATTGCCCATAGACTATCAACGATAATGCACGCTGACCGAATATATGTACTTGAAAAAGGGTTAATCGTAGAGAACGGTTCACATAAAAAACTTATAGATCAAAAAGGGCTTTACGCTGCTATGTGGCGTCAACAAATTGGAGAGAAATAACTATAGATTGTTGAAAAACGAATTCAGTTTTTCAACATTAGCACTTGAAGTAAAAAGTTGTGGAGAGTTATGACTTTCAGTTGGGAAAATTTTATTTTCCTCTACAAGTTTTTTTACTCTTTTTACTACTGCAGGTGCAGGATCGACAATATTGACTTTATCACCAACTATTTTTTTAATGCGATTTATGAGAAATGCGTAGTGAGTACAACCAAGAACTAATTGATCAATATTTTTTTCTAGTAGTGGTTCAAGATATGTCCGAAGAAGAACTTCTGCTTGATCTGTGTCTGCTTCCCCTCCTTCTACGAGCTCGACTAACCCATAGCCAACCACAGTATGCACTTCGACGTTGCTCGCAAATTTTTCAATATTATCTTGGAGTTTCTGGCCTTCTGCAGTTACTTTAGTAGCGAGCACCCCAATATGCCCAGTTTTAGAATTTTCACTTGCAGGTTTTATAGCTGGCTCAATACCAACAAAAGGAACTCGATATTTATCCCGGAGGGTAGCTATCGCAGCAGATGTTGCAGTATTGCAAGCAATAACTATTAATTTACAATTTTTCGATAATAGAAAATCTGTTATTGATGATGAGAATTTTACTATTTCACTTGGAGTATGAGAGCCATAAGGTAAGTTTGCTTGATCAGCAAAGTATATAAAATTATATCCTGGAAGCTCACGCTCCAAGTATTTTAGTATCCATAAACCTCCAAGTCCTGAATCAAATACACCAATATTCATATAGCTATTTTACCACAATAAGGACTTTAGATGATTTTGTTAATGATATACAACCTCTCTTAGTTATCAGGCATGTATCTTCTATCCTTATACCAAGTTTGTTCTTTATATAGATTCCTGGCTCGATAGTTATAACCATATTTTCCTTTAACACTGGTTTTGTAGTTTTATAGTAAAGTCTTGGGAGCTCATGGATTTTAGTTCCAACCCCGTGACCGAGGGTATGAATGAAATACTTTTTATATTTACCGAGTGATTTACGCACAATGTCATCAACATCTGCACAGTGTATTCCAATAAATGCAATACTTATCCCGAGTTCTTGAGAGTTCAGAAGTAAATTATAAATATATTTTTCTTCCTTAGTTGGAATGCCTACGAAAATAGTCCTTGTCATGTCAGACATGTATTTTCCATAAACGACTCCAAAATCTATAATTACAAACTTGGATAATTTTTTATTGAGTGGATTAAATGGATGAATTTCGTTACCAGCATGGCGTCCTGATGTTACTATTGGTTTGAAACTTGGTCGTAGTCCCCTTTTTTTAATTTGTACTAGAATAAAATCGCGAAGCTCAACTTCCGTCATTTTTTTTAAATCTTGTTTTAAAACATTACCGAAAATAGCATCTGTAATCTTGCAAGCTTTTTTTATTTTTCTAATTTCTGGCTTCTTTTTTATCTGGGGCATATAAACAATATAATATTTTGTTTATATTATTAGTTTGTTATCGTTACACTAAGTGGTACCGATGTATCGTTATTACCAAGGTTATCATAAGCTCTGGCAGTAAGTGAATAAGTGCCGTTTGCTATTTGAGTACTATCATACCCAACACCACCATTGATATCAAATGGACTTTGCGTTGATACATCAGATCCAATAAGTGTTGTCCCAAGGAAGAAATCAACTTTAGTAATAGTGTTGGGGCTTGAAATTACAACTTGAGGCCTCAATCTACCATTAGAATTTTGAACAATAGTAAGTGGTTGGAAGGTAAAGCTTCCATTATTTGCCGCCGCATTTACTGTCACATTTACTGTTGCACTACCTGTATCTCCTAAATTATCAGTAACTGTTAGTCTAAATGTTGAAGTGCCTTCGATTAGTCCCGTTACAGTTGTTATGGCTTGTGATGGAGAGATAATGGTTCCGGAACCGGATACTTTAGTCCAAAGATATGAGGCAATGGTACCGTCGGTATCAATTCCAGATCCAGAAAGAGTTACAGAATTTGTTGGTAAAGTGATGGTTTGATTTTGACCAGCATTGGCTGTTGGAGGGTTATTAATGATAGCTATCTCAGCAGTTTCGATAAGTAGTGAAGCTGTGTTGTTAGAAGTATTTGTCTCTCCGCCAGAAGGAGATATTATCTGTATTTCAGTTACAGGGCTGTTGTAATAGTGCTGGGTATTTTTTCTATATCTGAGTATAAAAGATTTAGTTCCATTAGCTGGTATGGTAGTGTTTGTAGACATTTTATAATAGTTTGCATTTGTTGAACTAAACGTCCAATTCTGTCCACTTAGCTTACTAACAGTAAGACCATTAATTTTAGGTATGTGTACAGTAATTGACCCAGTAGTAACCTTGCCACCAACTTCTCTTACATTAACAGTCACATCCCCTTTAGAAGATGTATATGGCATAAATAATGGATTTGGAGAAAGAGAAAGAGTTAAATCAGGGACAACTGTTGGTGGAGGAGTAGGATTAACAGAAATGGAGATTGTGTCTGTAGCTGTTAGATTACCATTATCAGTAACCTTGAGTTCAAATGTATATGTACCTTGTGTAAGGCCAGTGACAATTGTTGAAGTTCCAGTTGGTGTTGTAATAGTTGCAGTACCACCGGAAGTTTTCGCCCAAAGATATGTCAGAGGGCCATTCTCTGGGTCAGTTCCACTTCCAGAAAGAGTTACAGAATTTGTCGGTAGAGTGATAGTCTGGTCAGGACCCGCAGATGCAGTCGGTGGAAGATTTGTCGGAGGAGGAGTAGCTCCACCTGTTTCAAATGCACCTAGATCTGGAAAAGAACCAGAAAATGGAATTGTAACCGGTGTTGTAATAGATACCCCTTTATCAATCAAATCAGAACCTGTTATGAGTTTTAAGAATGGAAGATTTGGTAAGTCACCATTTGCTTGGCGTGGACCATTCATCCCAACTGATGAAATACTCTGAAAGTCAGCATTGTTCACAGTTGCTACCCCTGTATTCCAACTATTTTTGGTGTTAGTAGAAGATGTAGTAGTGAAATTATCGTATCTTATATTTTCAGGATTGTCATAAGAAATATTATTCTTAAAGATATGAGACAAGGTTGATCCGTTGTTGTATTGGAATTGGAATCCAATAGTACCATTTTTGTATGCTATATTGTTAAACATTTGTGATAATATGTGAGTACTTGAACTATTTTGATTATAACCTTCGCTAGTGTTTTCAAAAGCTAAAGTGTTGTATATTGTTCTTTTAGGTGCTTGATTACTAAAGTCTGTACCAGGGGGTCCAAGTTTAAATCCTCCTCCATTACCACAATGCCCTGCAGTACAAGCAGGTTGCTTTGTCGACATATTGTCATCTTGGTAATATCCATTCCAGAATGACCAAGTATTTTTTATAGTTATAGTGCCATTATGGCCGAATAGATCAACTCCGTCATCTGAAGCAAGCCACATTCTTACTCCATCTAAAGTATTCCCTGTTGAAAGATTTGGGTTACTAGTTGGTCCAGAAAAAGCAATTGCATCGGCTCCTCCCCAGTTGTCACCCTGACTATATCTATCATCAACATGGTGGACATCAGTATTTTTAATCAAATTATTATTACTATTCCAAAGCATAATGCCTCCTCCTCCAATATGATCAATTTCTAATTGCTCCAAAACGTTATTGTTTGAATATTCCCCTCTAATACCATAGGAAATACCAGACCCATCTGCAACTTGCTTTAATCTAGTGATTCTTAGCCCTTTAAGGTGAAGGTAGTTTACGTTGGAAAGATAAACTGCAGCTACATAGGAAGTTGTTGGAGTGAAATTAGTAAAATCAAAAACAGGTTTTTCATCTTGATAAGCCAAAATCTTAATAGGATTTGCCGCTGTACCATTTATATTTTGAAGATGTAATTGAATATATTGGTTAGTTGATTTGATAGTAGTATATGTACCTCCTCGTAGGTAGACTATATCTCCTGGCGCAAGAGCAAGGGTTTCGAGTTTAAATATATTCCAAGGACTAGTTAGAGTTCCAGCACCAGCACCAGCAGAAACATTAGGAGCGACATAGTAAGTATTACCAACAGCGATACTGGGATTTGATGGTATTATTGATAAAACTACAAGTATTATAGATATAATCAGAGCACTATAATGTACCATCCTATGATGTTTATGTTCGTGCCATTTTTTATACCACGACAGATTATTCTCTAAATGCTGGTGGAGTTTTTTCATATATATGATTCTATGTATTTTAAGTTTATAATTATTATTCCTTAATTATACAAGCTTAGCACTATTTGTCTATCATATAGGCTTTTGTAAATAACCTATCCAATAATCACGTTTATAAATACGGTTATTGAAAGTAGCATAGCTAGTTTTCTTCTCTAGCTTTAAAATTTTAAAATATTTCGAATACATCTTTATAAAATCTTCCCTACTAAAAACTCGCTCTGTAAGTCCTATTTCCTTAATGGTATACGTGTCATATTCTTTACCAGGACTATCTTTCAAAAGATTCTTTACATTTTTATTCCCATCTTTACAGAGTGCACGGACAAACATATATCCTTTATTTTTTAAAACTCTATAAGATTCTCTTAAATAAATCTCTCTACTAGCTTCATTTAGTGAATTAGATGAAGTCACATCTAAAACAATATCTATAGTAGAGTCTTCTATCTCGTAAGATTTACCAATATCACCAAGTCTATAATCAACAGCAAGGCCTTTTTCTTGGGCACGATTTTTAGCTAGAGTAATGGCATTTTTTGATATTTCTATACCAATAACCTTATTACCATTTTCTGCTAAATAGTTTGAATTGCGACCAGTACCACATCCAAGGTCAAGAATATATCTATCTTCAACCTTATATTTCTGATCTTTTTTGAGAAATTTTAGAAACCGTAATGTATCGGCATTTGGTCCTTCATTTTTAGTGACTAGTTTAGGATTCCTATATTCCCTATCCCATACATCTCCTTGGTGCATATTAAGCTTTGGTTATATCGCGAGGATAAAATATATTCATTGTCCAATCTACGATGATTTTTATCTTTTTAGAGTTCGAGAAGAATTTAAATAGATATATTGTACGCCACAAGAACCATGCAAATGGACCAGAAAATCTGAAACCATATATATCCGCAACTGCTTTCCATTGACCAACGGAGGCAAGCGTTCCTTTTGATTTATATGAAAAAGGAAATAGTTTTTTACTGTGGAGAAGCCTCTTAATATTTTGCCCAGTTAGTAGACCTTGTTTTACAGCAACCTGAGCAAGCATCGGTAATGGTTTCCCATCAGGCCCTGCTAAACTTGCAATATCACCTACAGCAAAAACATTTGGGTGATCAGGTATTTGAAGTGAATCATTAACTATAATTCTACTCCAGTTATCAAGCGCTATTGGATGCGCAAATTTTGGTGCGTTTGGTTTTACTCCAGCTGTCCAGATTACGTGATTGACTGGTAGTACTGAATCATTAGTAAAGATAATTTTACCTTTTTGGACTTCTTTGACTCCAGTATTGAGCATTACTTTCACTCCTACTTCTCTTAATGCCCTTAGTGCTTTTTTCCTTAGACTTTCATGAAATGGTGACAAAACGTTTACATCGCGATTTATTAAATAGAGTGAAATATCTTCTGGTTCGATTAATCCGTGATAGTATTTGTCAAAAGTATCCATACATAATTCAGCCATCTCAGATATCAATTCAACCCCAGTAGGACCACCTCCAACTACTGCAAATGTTAGTGCATGCTTTCTATCTTTCTCATCTCTTATTTCTGATGCTTTTTCAAAAGTATCAATCAGTACAGTTTTTATTTTTAAAGCGTCATTTAGATCCTTTAAAACAAGACTATATTTTTCAGCTCCTGGTGCATTGAAAAAATTTGTCGTCGCCCCAAGCGCCACAACTAACACGTCATAAGGTAGCTCATCAATAGTAGTTTTAACTATTTGTTTATCACAATCAATAGAAACTAACTCTGCAACATGCATATGGTCATTTGTTTTGTATATAATCTGCCTTATAGATTCTACAACCTGGTGTTCAGCAAGTCCTCCAGTTGCAACCTCGTGCAAAAGTGGAGTAAATAAAAAATAGTTAGTACGATTAACAATAGTTATGTCTATCTCATCTTTATGAAAATACTTATAGAGGCCTTTATAAGTATAAAGACCCCCAAACCCTCCCCCTAATATTACTATCTTCTTTTTGTGTTTAATCATACTCCGATAACCAATTCTATGATAAATCAGGCTTAATAACAAATATGCCATTTGCAGAGGGTAGGAGATTCGGTCACAAGTTTTCGCTTACTAGCGAAACTCGCGACCCCGCCTCAGCCTCAAGGCTTCCGGCCTTCAAATCTCCGATAGCTCTGCAATAAAGGAACTGCAGAGGGTAGGAGATTCGAACTCCTGAGACCCTTTCGAGCCTACTACCTTTCCAAGGTAGCGCACTAGACCGCTATGCGAACCCTCTAGACTTAGCCATCTTACTAGAAATAGTATTACGAGACAACTTCAGCCTTTGGGCTATCAGGGAGGTTAATATAAGCTATCAGAGCAAATATTATCATTTTAATCAAGAAACTATACTGGGCACCAGACAGAATCAATAATAATTCAAGAATTATCATTACGGTCATTATATGCATAGCAACTTGGTATGACTTCTTATAAGATA
>JBGAUR010000013.1:0-17008 GCA_044228545.1 Minisyncoccia bacterium
AAACAACCTTACATATCTTTTATAGACAATACTACTATTGGAATATTACCTATGCATGTTTGGAAAAATATAACCCCAGCTGAGTTTGGTCTATCTACATTAAATAATGTTAAGGCTATTGGTTCTGGGCCCTACCAAATCAGTTCTGTTTCTAAAAATAAAGACGGTGTGCCAGAACAATATGATTTAGAAAAATTTGATGACTTTATACTAGGAGAACCAAATATAAAGTATTTAAGTATTATCTCATATGCAAATGAAAAAGATTTGATCGACTCACTTTTATCAAACACAATAAATCAAGCAAGTGGCGTATCCCCAGAGAACGCAGACAAGATAAAATCTTATGGTTACAAGATAAATACAGCAAATCTTCCTAGAATATTTGGACTATTTTTCAATAATAGTAATAATAAAGTCCTTCAAGATAA
This sequence comes from Minisyncoccia bacterium, assembly GCA_044228545.1. Taxonomy (GTDB): domain Bacteria; phylum Patescibacteriota; class Minisyncoccia; order Phycocordibacterales; family UBA9973; genus UBA8515. The sequence goes on from JBGAUR010000013.1 coordinate 432, forward strand.
AGATATAATAAAAGCATTTGATAAAGCTTTAAATAGACAAGAAATTATTGACAAGGTTCTAAGTGGTTATGCAGACCCAATCCACGATCCAATTCCTGAAACAATCAAGAAGGATGAATCAGTCAAAGGGTACCTTACTTCATCAATAGATGAGGCTCGAGATATCCTAGAAAAATCTGGTTGGAAGCAAGGTGTTGATGGGATAAGAGTAAAAGGTGGATCAACAACAGTAACAAAAACAAAAAAGGTAGGAAAGAAAACTGTTACAGAAAAAGTAGTAGTGAATAATGGGCCCATAACAAAACTCGCATTCTCTATAACTACCGGTGATACTCCTGAACTAAAAAATGTAGCCAATATAATAAAAGAGCAATTAGAAAAATTAGGTGCCAGTATTGAAATAAAAATATACGAAACTGGACCATTAAATAATATTATCAGATCTCGTGAGTATGAGGCATTATTCTTTGGTCAAATAGTTAACCATGAATCTGATCTTTTTTCATTCTGGCATTCTAGTCAAAAAAATGATCCTGGATTAAATATAGCTATGTATGGAAACAAAAACGTAGATAATTTACTAGAATCCGCACAAAAGACATTAAGCACTGAAGATAGGTTGAGTAAGTACCAAGACTTTGTGAAAGAATTCAATAATGACATACCTGCATTACTCATATACTCACCTAAATACCTCTATGCGACATCGTTAAAACTTAATAATATTAATTTAGGCACATTAACAACTCCGTCGGACCGTTTTTTATCAATTTATAAGTGGTATGCTGATACAGATCGTATCTGGAAAATTTTCGCAAAATCATACACTAAAAATACAGAATAACAATATATGAATCAAACAAATGGAAGTGGAAAACCTAAAAATAACCGTTTCCACAATAAACAAGGCGCTGTGCGTACAATGCACAAGCCAAATACAATAACTCACAATTCTCAAACAAGCACAAAAACCAGTAGCCACCATCAACATAAAACAAACCCTTCAACTAGTAGAGGAAGTAGAGGTAGCTATCAGTATGGTAGTAATAAAGGAGGTAGACGTCCTAAACCCCAAGCTCAACCCGAAAATACAACTCAAGTTGTACAGAGAAGAAAAACTCACCTAATTCCGGCTCCAGCACAAGGGGTTGTGCGTATTATTCCACTTGGTGGAGTAGAGGAGATCGGAAAAAATATGACGGCAATTGAAATCGGTAATGACATAATAGTTATCGATGCTGGTATGCAATTCAAGACTGAAGACACTCCTGGAATAGATTATATAATCCCGAACACTACATATCTAGAAGAAAGAAAGGATAAAATTAGAGCTATGATAGTTACTCACGGGCACTTGGATCACATCGGTGGAATACCACTTGTAATGAGTAGAATTGGTAATCCCCCACTATATTCTCGCAATCTTTCAATTCTTCTAATGAAAAAGCGACAAGAAGAATTCCCGCATTTACCTGCGCTCAATACACAAGTAGTTGAAAAAGACTCAGTTATTTATGCCGGCGAAATGAGAATCAGATTCTTTGGTGTTACTCATACTGTTCCAGACTCTATGGGAATAATAGTAGAGACTCCGTACGGATCAATAGTAACTCCTGGGGACTACAAACTCGACCAGATAGATGGCAAAGTAACAGATGCTGAAGAAAAAGAATATGCTTTCTTTGATAAAGAAAAAGTTTTATGTCTTTTGACCGATTCAACAAACGTAGAAAATGAAGGTTATGCAGTACCTGAAGTAAGAGTTCACGAAGGTTTAGATAAACTTATAAAACAATGCTCTGGTAGAATAATCATTGCAGCCTTTGCTTCACATATAACACGTCTTGTTAAAATCGTAGAGATAGCAGAAGGCCTTGGAAAGAAAGTAGTACTTGATGGTAGATCGCTAAAAACAAATATGGAGGTCTGCGAACAGGCTGGATTATTTAAACCAAAAAAAGGAACAATTGTTCCTGTTGAAGAAGTCGACAACTACCCTCCTAATAAAGTAATAGTACTTATGACTGGTGCTCAGGGTGAGGAATTTGCATCTCTTAACCGTGCTGCAAATAAAACTCACAAAAAATTTACAATAAGAAAAGGCGACACTATAATCCTCTCCGCGTCTATTGTGCCTGGAAATGAAATATCAGTTCAACACTTGAAAGATAACCTGGCTCGCCATGGAGTTCGTATTATAAGCTACAGAACATCGGAAGAGACGATCCATGCAACAGGTCACGGAAACCAAGAAGATATTAAATGGCTTCATAAAAAAACTCACCCAAAATTCTTTATACCTATACATGGATGGCACTCAATGTTAGTAAGGCACAAAGAACTTGCTATGTCTATCGGCATGTCTGAAGAAAATATTGTTGTTCCAGATAATGGATCAATTATAGAAATAATCGACAACGGAGAGAAAATTACTGTCCGTAAAGAAAAGGCACCTTCAGGTCCTATGATGGTGGATGGTTTCTCAGTTGGAGATGAACAAGATGTAGTTATTCGCGATAGACAAATGCTTGCACAAGACGGCATGTTTGTGCTTATTGCAACCATAGACTCTACAACTGGAAAACTTAGGAAATCTCCAGATATAATATCCCGTGGATTTATATATCTAAAAGAAAATCAGGAACTTTTGCACCAAGTCAGATTAATAATCAAGAAAACAATTGAAGACGGCACTCGTGGCATGAATCCAATAAATTTTGATATTATCAAAACCAACCTCGGTGACAACATATCAAAATTCTTGTATCAAAAAACAGCTAAGAGACCTTTAGTAATACCAGTGCTACTAAGTGTATAAAAGTATGGAACTCACAAAAATTAATAGAATGTATGTCTTATCATTCCTATTTACGCTACACATATCACTATCAGCGTATATAAATTCAACCTTTCTAATAAAATTTATAAATGAGAGGTATGTTGGGCTACTTTATACTACTGGATCAATCATAACCCTAGTACTTCTTGCAAGAAGCGCTGGTATTTTAAAAAACCTAGGTAATCGCAAACTAGTACTTTGGCTACTTGGAATAAACATGTTAGCTTTAGTTGGATTGATAACCTCTATTAACCCTTATATTATAGGTATATCTTTCATATCATTTATAACCACAAACGTCTTGGTTTTCTTTTGTATAGATATCTTTATTGAACACTTTGGAGACCCTAAAACTATAGGTAAAACTAGAGGCCTATACCTGACCATAACAAGCATAGCTTGGATGATCTCCCCTCTTATAACTGGCTTTTTAGTCACTAAGAGTGGCTATGTTTTGATATATATAATAGCTCTGATAACCACATTACTTGCGACAATAGTATTACTATTTTCTGTTAAAAAGTTCAGGGACAAGACGTACATCAAGACACCATTCATGAAAGCTTATCGCTACTTGAAGACTAATCCTCATATGCTTGCTATTGTACTGATCAATTTCATTCTTCAGTTCTTCTTTTCTTGGATGGTAGTTTATACACCGATATATCTAAATCAGCATATTGGATTTAGTTGGGACCAGATTGGTATTATGTTTACTTTCATGCTTGCACCATTTGTGATCTTTAGTCTACCTGTAGGACTTCTAATTGATAAATACCACGTCAAAAAGAGAACTTTAATATCAACTGGATTGATAATCATAGCTATATCGACATTTTATATCACACAAATTACTACTTTAAGTATTACAGTTTGGGCATTAGTACTATTTTTAACTAGAGTAGGAGCAAGTATTGTAGAAACTACTTCAGAAATATACTTCTTTACTCATGTTAAAGAAGAAGAAGCGTATCTTCTAGGTATTTTTAGAGATATGACTCCCCTTTCTTATGTTATTGCACCTGTACTTGGTAGCTTGGTATTTGCATTTTTACCAGTAAAATCTTTATTCCTAATACTTAGTATCTTTGTTCTATCAGGACTATATTATGTAACAAAATTAAAACACGCCCATGGACCAACAGAAATATCCAATCAGAATCAATAAATACTTAGCTCAAAAGAACTATGCTACTCGTACTGGAGCAGATGAGCTTATTAAAAAGGGCCTAGTGACTATTAATGACCGCAAGGCTGTTTTAGGTGACCAAGTAGAAGAAGGTGATAAAGTAGTTGTCAGTAATAAAGCAAAGGGAAGTAAATATGTTTATTACGCTTACAATAAAGCAATGGGGATATCTACAAATCCCGATCCAAAAAGTAAAGATATTTTAAAAGTTACTAAGTTTCCAACTAAAGTCTTCCCTATTGGTAGACTCGATAAAGATTCTCATGGTCTGATAATAATGACAAATGATGGTCGTGTCACAGATAGACTACTCTCTCCTAAATATGTTCACGAGAAAGAGTATGTTGTCCGAGTAGAACCAGCATTTTCTGATAAGTTTATGCAGCTCCTAGGTAACGGTGTAAAGTTTGATGGTTTTCTGAGTAAGAAATGTAAGGTTTGGCGAAAGAATAAAGATACTTTTCATATAATACTTACCGAAGGGAAGAAACGTCAAATCCGCCGTATGTGTGAAGCACTTCATCACAAAGTTATCGACCTACGGCGAATACGCATTATGAATATTGAACTTGGTAAAATCCCTTTCGGAGAATTCGAAGAAATAAAAGGAGAGGAATTAGATATATTACTAAAATCTCTAAAACTTAGTTAGTTGGTAAAATAAAATCCTCTCGAGTGAGAGGATTTTATTTTACTTTGCTATATAAGGGAGAAGTCCCATGAAGCGAGCACGTTTGATAGCAAGAGAAAGCTTTCGCTGATTTTTTGCTGTAACGTCTGTACGATTGCGAGACATCATACGAGCAGAAGGAGCTAAGAACCTCTTGAGTAGGTCAATGTCTTTATAATCTATGTGTTTTATATTGTTTGATGAGAAATAATCTTGTTTCATAATTTTTTAATTTTTTAATTTCTAAAAAGGAATATCTTCTGCGTTGATTTGTTCTTCTGGATATTCGATGGTATCTAATTCATCTTCCTCTGGAGCTCCCGCTTGAGATGTGTTATCTTTTTTAGCAGATGTTGCTCCTCCACCACCAGATCCAAATTGAACTCTATCTGCAATAACTTCAGTACGATACTTTTTTGTCCCTGTAGCAGCATCATCCCAACTGCGTGTCTGCATTCGCCCTTCGATCATAACTTGTGAGCCTTTCTTCATATATTGAGCTACAGTTTCGGCTTGGCGACCAAATACTACTATATTGTGATAATCTGCAGCTTCTTGTTTTGCACCATTCTTATCTTTCCAGACACGATTTGTTGCCACAGAAAAACTACAAACTTTAATTCCAGAAGGGATAGCCTTGAGCTCTGGATCCCGAGTTAGATTCCCTATTATCAATGCTTTGTTTAGATACATATGTGTTTAAATAGTTAAACTATTAATAGCCCCATTATACTACAAGTGCATCGATTTCTTTGTCGATAGTCTCTTCATTGATTGGAGTAGAAACCTCTTCTTTTGGAGTAAACTTCTTCTTCATACCTTCTGTTTTATTGAAAGTACGTTTAGGAGACATAGTGTTCTCACGAACAGTCTTGATCAAAAGATATCTAACTAGCTTTTCATTTTTATCTAGCATATCTTTGATAACTTTGGCTTCTACCCCTGTACACTCAAACTTTACCCAACCGAAATACCCATAAGAAAACTTTTGTTTCTTGTTAGAAATAGAACGAGACATTTCATATGCAAGCTCTATCATCTTAGGATATTCATCTGAAATGAATGTTACCCCGTTTTCAACGAGTGTGTCTTTAAAGGCTGTAACTTCAGCTCCTAGACCCTCTTCAGCTATAGTAGGAACCATAACGTAACCTACTTCATAAACACCCATTTTTACCTCTTCCTTACCTTCGACTTCCTGAACCTCTTTTTTTGCTTTTGGCATTTGTAAAAACGCGTAAATACGCAATAATTCTAATTTATAATACTATCTCACTATGGACCTGTGTGTACCGACTTCAGGGTCGGGACAAATGAGATGTGAGAATATACTACCAGTTTTAAGGCTAAATGTCCACCTTATATCCCAAAGACTCTTTTAGCGTTTTTTATGATAGTTTGAGATACTTCTTCTTCAGATAAACCTTTAATTTCAGCTATTTTTTTCAGTACTTCTCTCACATACGACGGTTCATTGCGTTTGCCTCTGTATGGCACTGGTGATACATAAGGGGCGTCGGTTTCTGACATTATCATTTCAAGTGGGGTATTTTTAATAACTTCATCATAACTCTTAGTAAATGTAATAACTCCTGTAAAAGAGAGAGTGAAACCAAAATCAACAAATGCTTTCGCATCGTCTATGCTTCCAGCGAAAAAATGAACATCCCCTTTTACTTTTGCATATTGTTTTAGGATTTCTAGTGCATCAGTATAAGTATTGAGATCTTTTTGTTCAGGATTATTCCTAATATGTAGCATTAGTGGTTTACCTACTTCATTGGCAATTTCAATTTGCTCTATAAACGCTTTCTTTTGTTTCTCAACTGATTCTGTGTCACATCTAAAATAATCGAGTCCACATTCACCTACCCCGACAACCTTCGGATCACGTAATAGCTCTAAATACTTTTCTTTATCAAAAATTTCTCCGCGTGAAGTAAATTCTACTCCCCCTTCACCCAATTCTTTTTCATCGTGAAATGATGCTCCTGTGTGAATCGGATGAAGGCCTATAATCGCATAGACCCCTTCTTCATATTGATGCGCAATCTCAACAGCTTTTTTTGAAGTATCTATCTGGGTACCAACATTTATAATCCAAGTATTATTATCGAGAGCGCGTTTAATAACTACATCTCGATCTTCATCGAATGCTTTGAAATTTACATGTGAATGTATATCTATATATCTTGGATTCATACTAATCTTTTCTTGCAAAAAGTGGAGTTTCTGGTTTTTTATTCTCTTTTATTAATTGTTTTAACTTTATATTTGTCTCTGGCATTATTGGGTTGAGCATACGAGCTATGGTGTACAATCTTAATACCATTTCTGTTATTAATTCTTTTCCTTTTACAACATCCACTTTTATAACTTTAAATGGTTCTTCTGTTTGGATAAATTTATCTAGGTTTTCTATTTCATTCCAGACATAGTCTGTGGCCTTTTTAATATCAAAAGTTTCTAAAATATTAAAAAACTCTTGTGAAATAGAATTATCTGGTATTTCCGGACATTTTTCTAAATATTTCTCAGACAATGTAAGTATTCTGCTAGATAAATTACCAATGCCATTTGCTAGTCCTGAATTATAAGCATCGCGGAATCGTTCAAGAGTAAAAGGACTATCTTCAAAACTGGATACTTCCCGAAGTAAGAAGTAGCGCAACGCATCAGTCCCATACTCAGCCACAATATCTTTCGGATCAACAACATTACCTAGAGTTTTTGACATTTTAAGTCCTCCATCTGCTGTTATAAAGCCATTTACAATTATTTGATATGAGTTTGGTACATTTGCTGCCATGAGCATCGCCTGCCACATAGCGCTCTGAAAGCGTGTGTTATCTTTACCACAGTACTGAGTTGGAGTACCTTCTGCCCAATACTTTTTAAAATCTCCCTCTTCACTAGGCCAACCAAGAGTATTTATATAGTTCGTAAGTGCGTCAAACCATACGTACATGACATGATCCGGGTCACCAGGTACTTCTATCCCCCACGGCATCTTACTTTTGAGACGTGATATGGAGAAATCCTGAAGACCTCTTTCAACGAATGCTTTTATTTCATTAAATCTAAAATCTGGTACAACAAAACTTGGATTCTTTTTATAAAATTCTAATAGTTTTTCGTTAAACTCACTATACTTGAAAAAATAATTTTCTTCCTCAATAATTTCAAGAGGTCTACCTGGATGATCCGGGCATTCACCTTTTTCATTAAGATCAGAGTCAGTCTTTTCACTTTCACAACCAACACAATATTTTGCTTGATAGATCTTTTTGTAGATATATCCATTGTCATAAACACGTTTCCAGAATTCTTGAGCTCCTTTAATATGTTTATCATCAGTTGTACGAATAAAGTGTACATCCTCACTTATCCCAAAGATTTTTAAACTTTCTTTAAATGTATCAAATCCTTTATCTACAAAATCTTGTGGGGAGAGATTATTCTCCTGTGCCTTTTCAAATATCTTGGTACCGTGTTCATCAGTACCAGTGTTAAAAAAAACATCGTAGCCAATTAGTTTTTTGTAGCGTGCTATACTATCTGCCCGAACAAATTCTAAAGCATGCCCCATATGAAGTGGAGCATTTACATATGGAAGTGTAGTTGTTATGTAGAAATTCTTACTCATAGGTTATGCGCTGCGAGCCACTTTTTTCTTTTCTAAATCATCTAGGAATTCAAGTAAACACACAGCGCAAGGGATAGCGAGTATGAAACCCCAGAATCCAGCCAGTGTTCCTCCTATTAATATCGCAAGGATTACAACTAGTGGTGAAATACCGATGACTTTCTTAACTATCAACGGATATATCAAGTAATTCTCAAATTGATGCAATATAAAATATAGGAAGAGAGTAAGGAAAGCCACTGTTATACTTCCATTTAAATATGCAAACACCATAGCAGGTATTACTACTAGGAATAATCCAAATGGAATCAATTCAGAGAAGGCAGTCGCAATAGCAAGCACAAAAGAATATTTAACACCTAAAATTGTAAGACCTAAATAAGCCAGGACTCCGATTATCAAACCTAGGAGCATTTGACCTTGAATCCACAAGCCAATTTTTCGCTCTGTACGTCTCCAAAGATCAATAACATATTCTTCTTTACTATCTGGGCTGACAATCCTGAGGAAACCTTCGATTCCCTTTTCTTGAATGGAAAAGTAAAAAGATATAATCAATATTAAACCAAGATTGAACATCCCGCCGAATGCTTGACCAAATATATCAAAGAATCCGCCGGATAAGCTCGTAACAAGATTTTGTGTATTATTTATGATTTCAGCTAGTGAACCATTGTGAGATATTGTACTAACCACGCTCTTTGCTCCAGAGATAGTATCTGTCTGAAAAGTATTCAATATACTATTGTTTGGAACATAGTTGCCTAGTGACGATACGAGTAAAGACATTTCTTGGATAAAAACTGGAACAAAAACATAAGCAAGACCTACAAACACTCCTATTGTCGAAATATAAATCAAGAAAACTGCAAAAGTTCTATTCTTTACATAGCGTTTGAGTTTATATGATGCGCCACTTATAAATGAAGCAATAACAATAGAAGTAAGTATTATAAGTACAACATCTATTAGCTTAACAAAAGCAAACGCAAGTACTCCCAGGAGCATAATCCTCAGCAACGTACTAGTCGATATATTTATAGTTGTTTTTTCAGGGGTATCTGACATATACCTATAATAACACGGAGAGCTCTCTGTTACTAGAATTTGAGAATCTTGCTAAATTTGGCTTTTTCTTTAGATGGACCGATAATAGCAAGGTTGAGTTTTGAAGTTTTAAATATTATTTGTGCTATTTTTTTTATATCTTTTGGGGTAACTTTATTGATTGCTTTTATTTTTTCATCTAGGGTTTTAAGTTCTTTTTTTATAAGTTCCTGAGAACCGTAAAAACTAGCGATATCATCTGTTGCTTCAAGTGAGAGCTTCATATTACCTATCAGCATTGATTTAACTTTTGAAAGTTCTTTTTCGGATACTTCTTCTTTTGTGAGCTTTAGACACTCTTCAAGAATAGCCCGCAATACTTCAACTGTGCGAGAATTATTTACTCCTGCAGATATTTGAAAACTGCCGTGATCACTTGATGGGTCATTGAATGATCTTACATAATACGCAACCCCCATCTCTTCGCGAAGTTTTATAAAAAGTCTTGAGCTCATACCAGCTCCAAGAACTCCAGATAGAACTGATAAAATAGGATTTCTTTTATCAAAAACAGAAAAAGATCTGACTCCAAGAACAAAGTGGGTTTGATCTGTATCTTTATGTTTTATTATTATATTTGGTTTTGCCTGTGTATCTACAGTCTTTTTCTTGCCAACTTTTTTACCAGTATGAATTTGACCGAAATGCTTAGATACTTCTTTGTGAACTTCATCTTTACTTATACTTCCAGCTACCACAATCACCGTACTACTTGAAACGTAGTGAGATTTTTTGTATTTTACAAAATCATTGCGAGTCATTTTTCTTACATTTTCTTTCGTACCAGCAATATTACGCCCTGCTGGTTGATCGCTATATAGAACTTCACTAAATAAATCCTGAACATGTCGGTTTGGCATATCTTCATACATATTTATTTCCTCCACTATTACCCCTTTTTCTTTTTCAATTTCAGATTCTGGAAAAGTAGAATTTAGATAGATATCGGAAACAATATCAAAAATCTTCTTAAAATTTTTAGAGTCGCTTTTTGCATAATAACCTGTCATTTCGTGGTCTGTGAAAGCGTTGTACTGAGCCCCGAGTGAATCAAGCTCATGAGATATAGATTGAGCAGTTGGTCTCTTCACTGTACCTTTAAAACACATGTGCTCTAAGAAATGAGAGATGCCATTTACGCTTTTCTCTTCGTAATCACTTCCTGTGCCAACTAAAACAAGGACAGTCACTGTCGGATTGTCTTTCATTGGAATAGTTACAACCCGAAGACCGTTTTTAAATGTTTTCTTATTTGGTTTTTGCATTTTAACTTAACTTTTCTTTTATATAATCAATAAGTTCTTGAATTTTGATTCTCTCCTGTGCACCAGTATCTCGGTCACGAATTGTGACTGTGTCAGTATTACTTGGATCTTCTTGACCTAATGTATCAAAATCAATAACTATACACCATGGAGTTCCTATTTCATCTTGCCGGCGATAGCGTTTGCCAATATTACCGTTGTCATCCCACATAACTCTTCCAAATTCTGTTTTAAGCATACCGTAAACAATACGGGCCTTTTCAACAAGTTCAGGCTTATTTTTTAATAAAGGTGAAACTGCACAAATAACTGGGGCTATATTGGGTTTGAACGCCAGGTAACTACGTGCTTCATCATTTTGTTCATCTTCTTTATAGGCAGAAACTAGTAGTGCAAGCATCATTCGGTCAACACCCATGGAAGGTTCAATCACGTGTGGGACTATTTTTTCTTTTGCTTCTTCATCTATATATTCGAGCTTGTGATTGCTAAGATCAAATGATCCTCTGTATGCAAGACCGAGTAATTCTTTCTGTCCAAAAGGATATTCAAACTCTACATCGATAGTTCTCTTTGAGTAGTGAGCTCGGTCACCATCCCCTACTTCAATATCATGCACTTTGGTCATATCAAGCCCAAGCTCTTCAATGAATTCAGTAATCTCATCTTTCCAGTAGACAAAATGTTTCTCCCAGTCTTCTTCGCGAATAAAGTATTCAACTTCCATTTGTTCTATTTCACGCACTCGAAAAATAAAGTCACGTGGTGTAATCTCATTTCGAAACGCTTTACCAATCTGAGCGATTCCAAATGGTAGCTTCGGGTGGAATGAATCTATAACATTTTTAAAGTTTACAAATACTCCTTGTGCAGTTTCTGGGCGAAGATAAACAGTAGCTGAAGAATCTTCCATTGCTCCAATTTGAGTTTTGAACATCATATTGAATTGTCGTGACTCACCAAGAGCGCCAGTACAATCAGGGCACTTTTTTGGGTCATCTAGTTGGTCTGCCCGGAATCTGTGATGACATTTACTACATTCGACAAGTGGGTCAGAAAATCCAGCAACGTGACCTGATGCTTCCCAAACTTTCGAACTCATAAGAATAGCCGCATCAACTTCATACATATCGGTACGAGAAGATACAAACTTCTTACGCCATAAATCCTTAATATTATTCTTGAGCATAACTCCAAGTGGTCCGTAATCCCAGGTACCAGCAAGGCCACCATAAATCTCAGAGCCTTGATAAACAAAGCCCCGTCGCTTAGCAAGCGATGTAATCTTTTCCATTAAGTTGTTCTCTTGTTTATCCATATACTATTGTATAACACGTTCTTGCCCAGGTTTAAAGTATGGGTCATCACGCAGTAGTGTTGTAATAGGTCCACGTTTACTTTTTACAGTTGTACTTGTAAACATGTCAGTACCAGAAAGATATACATCTTTCATGAGCTGTGGGACACTTCCTACTTGAGAACTAGAGGGAGAAAGAGATAATGTGAAAGTTACCTCGCGACTAGAATCTGTCCCGGTATTTGGTCTAACTGTTCCTATATCCCATATGACTTCGTGAGTAGTCTCATTATATGAAACTTTTTCCTTACCATCACCAATTGCTCCGACCCATTTTATATATATTGGCAGTGCAGACCTGGCTTGCGCTTGATTTATAGTATTTGCTGAATTTGAAAGGGTCCAAGTAACATTGTAACGGGTTTCATTTTCAGCTTTTGGAGGAAGAGGACCAGTTAAAAATGCTGCAGATGATGCAATCTGAAAATCTGAAGTTAGTTTAACTATTTTCTTAGCAAAGTCATCTACAGTACTCGATGACCCTTCAGAAGGTTGTTTACCACGAATACTTACATCTAGGACAACTTGTGGCTCTTTTATAGCTGTACGAGCACCGACCAGAGATATTGGTTTAAAATTAAAACTTACTACCCCACTTGCCCCAGGCTCTACAGAGGCAAGTTCAGATATAGTGTTCTTATCCCATACTATTTGGCTATTAGCAGAATCGTAGAAACCTTCGAGTGAATTGACTTCATTCTTATCAAAAACATTACCTGAAAAACCTAATATGATTTGGGCATCAGTAATACGAGTTTGAAGATTGTTTGACCAAGCAATCTCCCCATCAACCTGTTCACCTCCAGAAGCTGTATAAGAAGGCATATCTTGACCACCGACTAATATTCTAGCCTCTAAGAATGGTTTTGTGATAGTCATTGTTTTGAGAAGTGAGTTGTAAACTACATCAACCACTGACTGGTCACTCGGGCTTGTTGTACCTGCATAAACATGAAAAACTTGTTCATCTCCATCTTGACCAATCAGACGACCTTTTATCTCTATAGAGATCGGCTTAGTCTGTGTTAAACCATCGAGGTTCCAGATTGTATTACCAAATGATGGTTTTGGGATTGCACTCTCAAAAGCAAAGTTGTTTGGATAAGTTACTTGGAGCATCGTCGCCCCTTCTGGAAGAGTAGTGTTAAGTGTTGCTGTAACTTTAAAAGAAATAACTTGGTCTGATGTCGCAGTATCTGGGGCTTCAACCACCAGAGAAAGTGGAGCGGAACTGATCGATACTGGATAATCTTTTTCTTTAGCAAAAATTGCATTTGAACCTTCAGGGTGATATTCGAGAGTTACTTTAATATTGCGAATTGACTTCTCCTCACCGAAAAGAGTAACTTTTTTATTTATCGTAATACTTGAACCTTTTTTAATTAATCCAATATTTTCACGAGGAAGTCTGACCATGTCGTTTGGATTATCGCTTGCACCACGTGGATACTCAACTATTAAGTTCGAAAGCTCGAGGTTAGCATTGTTGCGATTTGTGATTTCGATTTGCAAAGGCAACTCATCCCCACCTTTTGTAAAAGCATTCCCTAAAACCTTTATATCAATATTTTCATTTGAAACTGAAACTCCACCATTTAAAAACATATATGCGGAAAAAAGTATCGCGCCAATAAAAAAAACTAGCGCAACAAAGAAAAACTTTTTAAACATTGAAGTGCCCGGCTTTCTATTATGCATTGTGGATTTTATACCTTCAGACTTCTCGATATCATTGTGCCAACTATCAGGCACCGGGTGAGCTACAGGATGGAGAGTCCCCTCATGAGGACGATTAGTAACTTTATCTTCGCGGTCGTAAAGCCTGCGTTTAATATCTTCTATTCGACTTCTATATTCATTCTCTGCCATATTCCCCTTATTATACCACAATAATTTTAAAGCCCGCTCTCATTCATAGCCTTATTTATATGAGCAATTATAGATCTACGTTCTTTTAGAAGATCTTCAATTTTAACTTGGTCAAATGGAAGAGTGAGATAGTTATTCAATATTTCTGAATCGCCTACGTAACCTAAAGTATTCATGATTCTCAAAACTAAGTGAAGCTCTAGTGCTTCTCTTTTTTCGATTGAAATCTGCTCATCATCCATTAGATATAAGGACTGGACGAAATCATCAAAAATTTTTTCATTAGCTTCTTCTCCGTCACAAAGTCTTTCGATAAGTTTACTAATCCGAGCGATCAGAAGGAGTGACTGTTTATCCGTCCTTGCATAGGAAAATGAATTTATATTGCTCGCCGATGTGACTCTCCAAAGATCCCGCCCTCGTACAAGATCTACTTTTACATATGAAAAATCTTGCAGTGCAAAACGGAGTTTTGATTTATTTAATCTTATACCTTGTGCTGCACATCTGACCAACCCCATCTCGCGAGTGTAAATCGATAGCATCTTATTCGCCTCGCCCATATTGCAAGAACCTAATATAAAACCATGAGTGTGGTAGATGTGATGCATATTAATTTTTCATAAATTTGTTTTAAGAAAATTATCCAATTCTACTAAATCTTTTTTGTTTTCATCGTAAAAATAACTATTTATCCCGACTGATTTTGCACTCTTTACTGCTTCGATATCATGTTCGAAATAAACTACATCTTCTGCTTTTAAATTATACTGATTAAGAAATATTTCAAAATATTTTGGGTCAATTTTATCGGGATTATGCTTAAGTGTAAAAAATTCGTATGGCATATTATTTAAACCATATGACTCATATTTATCATCACTTGCATTCGTAAGGATTATCTTTTTGTTTGGATATTTTTCTAACAATTCGTGCATACTTTTATTGAGCTCAAACTTATCTCCTGATTTTATTATAAAAGTATATACTGCATCCACTAAAATAGTTTTCATATTTCCTATTTTAACACATTTAAGGTAGCTTGAACTAAGTCTTCAGGGTTATCGATTATAGCTATAGGATTGCCTTTTTCCATATGATCACTACTATGTAATCCCCAAGTAACGGCTATGGATTTTATACCACACTCGTTAGCTTCTTTTATATCCCCCAAAGTATCAGTAATAAATATGCAGTCGCTAGATAATGCTTTATGTTGTTCTAAAATCATATTAATTTTTACTACTTTACTTTTGTGTATATCTACACCATATATATCCGAAAAAAAGTCGAATGTATTCTCCTTTTCTAAAAACTCTTTTATAAAATCACTGCGCGTTGAAGAAACGACTATTAAAGTGTATTTTTCAGAAAGTACTTTTATTGAGTCGTGGAGTGCTTTGTGAATATTTATTTTATTTAAATTACTTTGATACTGTCCATGGAAGTCTTGTGGATGAATGTGTTCACCACTTGCAAGTGCATTATCGTACCCATCGATAAAGTTGCCATTAGATAAGGCTTGAAATGATTCCCAAGAAAAATCCGGATTTACATCTTTATGAATTTGATATGAGTATTCTATCGTATTTGCTAATACCCCATCAAAATCAAACAATACTAATTTTTTGTTAGCCATCTTAGTTAAGATATTGTTATTGTAAAAATTAATTCATCAATTTTTACTTCAACTCCTTCGTTTTCAGCTATATCTATACTTTTTGCTCCAACTATTTTTAAGAGTTCATCTTTCCAAGTATTTATGAGTTCTTGACCTTCTACACTCGTCGCAATTTTAAGAGTAATAACATCACTAGGATTCAACCCTTTCTCTTTTCTCATATCTTGAATAGCACGAAGAAGCTCTCTATATTGTCCTTCTTTTCTTAGTTCAAGAGTTATGTGAGTATCCAAACTAACAGGTCCTTCTAAAGATTCATCATAAATAATAGATTTCACATTGAGTTCATCTTTAACAATATCTACCTGTGATTCACTTAACACATAGCTTTTTACACTTAGAGACTGTAGTGGCTGACGAACTTTTATACCTGCCTTTTGACGAGCTTCTAGCCCTAGGCTAACTACGTGGCGTACAACTCCCATTTCTGAAATAATATTTTCATCAACTTCTGTTACATTTGGCCAATCTGCCAAGTGAACACTTGAAGCATCATTAGAATTTTTTAATTTCTGCCAAATATCTTCAGCAACAAATGGAGTAAATGGTGCTAGAAGTTTTACAGTGATCTTTATTGCATTGTATAGAGTACTCTTTGCATCTTGATCTCCATCTTTAAGCCTCTCTCTTGAACGGCGAAGATACCAAGTAGAAAGATCTTCGATAAATAAATCAAAAGGTCGTGTTGCAAGTGACATATCATACATTTCCATATTTCTTGTTACTTCATCTATAAGTTCTCCTAGGCGCGCATTGATCCACCTATCTAAGATATGCTCGCTATTGTTTTCTGCTTTACCTTCCAAATTAGTATCTCTATACAATTCATAAAAAGTAACGACATTATCTAACCTCGATACGATCTTACTTGCGATATCTTGAACAGCTTTTTCTGAGAAGTTTACGTCTTCACCCTTCATCACAGGACAAGACATCAGATAGAAGCGCAGAGCA
>JBGAUR010000014.1:0-16555 GCA_044228545.1 Minisyncoccia bacterium
AAAAGATGAAATTTCTCTTTTGGATTCAAAAGTTGAAAAGTTGATGAACTTATATTTAGAAAATGTTTTGTCTTTGGAAGAATATCGTGATTCTAAAAATAAGTTAGTGAATCAAAAACAACTTTTAAAAGAGAAATTATCGGCTTTTGAGAAAAAATCTAATAATCGGTTCGAACTTACCGAAAATTTTCTAAAAGCCAATATTCATATGGTGGAATTGGCTAACGAGAAAACAAATGAAGATTTTCTTCATTTGTTTAAAAAAGTCGGTTCGAACTTTCAAATTAAGGATCGAACCGTACTTTTTGAGCCACGCTCTGCGTGGCGAACCCTTTTGGATTCAGGACTTTTTGGGGGGAATTCAGAACAGACGGCACTTCGTGCCGACCATATTTTTGGTTCGGAAACCCTTTTTGAAAAATTGCGGAGGCGGTGAGATTCGAACTCACGATCGAGTTTCCCCGATGACAGTTTTCAAGACTGTTCCTTTCAACCACTCAGGCACGCCTCCGTTTACTACACTACTTTATTTTCCTTATTTTTTCAAGTTTTCCTCAATTGTGATAGTCTTTATATATGAGACATCTAGGGATTGATTATGGATCAAAGAGGGTAGGAGTAGCCATATCTGACGATGGTGGCACAATGGCTTTCCCTTACAAAATACTGCCTAATGATATGGGGCTTCTTGATACTGTCCATAATATATGTGGAACTGAAGATATCTCTGCTATCGTAATTGGTGAATCCAGTGACCTATCTGGAAAGCCCAACAAAATCATGGGAAGTATTGAAGAGTTTATAAAAAATCTCGAAGCAGAACTCGACCTGCCCATATATTTACAAAAAGAGTTTATGACTACAGTCGAAGCTCGAGGAAGAGAAGGGAAAGAGGTAAATAATGCTCGTAAAGTTTCAAAAGAAAAACAATATTCAGTTGATGCATCTGCAGCCGCATTAATACTTCAGAGATATTTAGATAAGAAAAATCAGAAATAATATATGTCAGTTTCAAAAACTCCACAATTTGATGCACTGCTTGATCCTATATTAGAATCTCTTGTTCCACATCTACGTATATGTAAATGGAAAGAAAAACACGATCATTGCGAAGGTGAATTTGAAATTACAGACAAAGATATAGAATTCCTTAAAATGCTTCGAGTTCCTCCACCAAGCTACTGTCCTACTTGTAGAAGAATGAGAAGAATGACTCATATGGGCATCAACCGTCTTTTTAAACGAGAGTGCCAGGTTCCTAATCACTCGGAAATGATGATCTCAATATTTTCAAAAGAATGTCCATTCCCAGTATATGATTATCAATATTTTATAGGGGATCAATTTGACCCATTTTTATATGGACGAACATATGTAGAAGGAAGCCCTATGAAAACTTTACATGTACTGCGAAAGGAATTTCCAATGCCGTCTTTCTTGAACCGTGATCCATCATGTATCAATAGTGATTACTCAAATGGTGGGCGAAACACCAAGAATGCGTATTATGCTTCAGGTTGTTACGGATCTGAAGATATTTGGTATTCAAATATGGCAGGACAGAGTCGTAATATTATGGATTCCCGCCTAATTCACTCAAGCGAATTTGTATATTGGAGTCTACATGGCGATCATCTTTATAAATGCATGTATACTTATTTTTCTAATAACTGTACTGATAGCACATTTCTTTTTGATTGCAAGAATTGTAGTGATTGTTTTGGTGGAGTAAATCTTCGCAATGCTCGCTATATAGTTTTTAATAAGCAATTATCTAAAGAAGAGTATGAAGCCTTTGTGGCGTCTATCATGCCACTTTCTAGATCAACCATAGAAGAGTTTCAAGATCGTTTTTGGAATTTAATAAAAAGTCTTCCGATGAATGCTTCACATAACATCGGCTCTTCGAATGTTTCTGGTACTAATATTTCATTTAGTAATGATATATATGATGGTGTTGAAGTTACTGGAAGCGAACATCTTCGTCACGCGGACGGAGCACTTTCGCATAAAGACTCAATGGATATTCTTTTTTCTGGTGGCAACTCGCATCATTTATATGGGACCATCAATATTGGTTCGCAATCTTCAGGTGTTAAGTTCTCTATATCTTCAAAATTCTGTACTGACTCTGAATTCATTTTCAATAGTAAGAATTTAAATAATTGTTTTATGTGTTTTGGATTGCAAAATAAGTCATATTGTATTTTGAATACTCAATATGAACCAGATGAATACTACAAAATTGTCGATCAAATTAAAACTGCTATGCTCCAAAAAGGAGAATATAGTGATGGCCTTGGATTTGAATTTTCTGCACAAGCTTATAATTTCTCCCTTTCAGCCATTCCGTACCCACTTTCTGAAAAAGAAGTGCTTTCGCTTGGTGGGTATATAGCCTATGAACAAGAAACGAATGCGACTGGAATTGGTATTATAAATGCACGTGATATTCCTGAGACGATTGACCAAGTAAACGATGACATTCTAACAAAAGCCATTGCATGTACTATTACAAATAGACCATTTCGTATTATAGCTTCAGAACTTGCATTCTATCGACGAATGTCCCTCCCTCTACCAACAATTCATCCATCAATACGTATCGAGAACCAATATCGCATTGCTCAAAATGGTAAAAAATATTCTTCACTATGTGCAAAATGTGGCAAAGATATAGAATCAATGTTCGACTCAAAAGAAAGCTATCTTCTATATTGTGAAAAATGTTACCAACAAGAAGTGATATAATTAAAATATGGATATCTTTAAGATAATTGGAATCGTTGGCCTAATATTGATCTGTATAGGAATGATTGTAAAAGATCGAAGAATTCGTGATATATTTAGTTTCTTTGGTGGAGTTGGTTTACTTATATATAGTATAAGTTTAAAAGATTTGATTTTTATTATACTAGAAGCACTTTATGTAATAGTTGTGTCTTTTGATTTTATAAAACAAAATAAAAAAAGCTGATTCAATATCGTTTGAATCAGCCCTATTTAATCTAACTTATCTTAAAACATGTTTTCGGATGCCTGCTATTACAACTTCAAAAATATTGAACTCATCTGAGTTAAGTAACTTTTCAAAAGTTACCGTTACTGGCGTTTTTACTGGGCCACATGAGCTTTTTATTTGAAAGTTATCTGTAGAAAAAATAAAAAGTGAATATTTATCTGTGATAGGGCATTCTTCTATTTTCATTATCACGAATAAGTCAATTAAACTTTTCAGTAAACTCTCTTTAAAACTCTGATCTAAAATCATTTTTTTAATTTAAAAAGTTTGGAACTATTTTTTCAACCTTTTCCAGATAGGGGATTGAATGTTAACATGCATCCCTATTGAAAAAGTTTTTTGGTTTGAAGGTAAACCAAAACCAGTACCAACTTCAGTAAAAAGGAAGAAGGTTACGTTTTCGTGCACCGGGATAAATTTTTCTATCCCTATACCAGCATAACCGCCATTTTTGTTCAGGTTTTTTTGGAAGGCAAGGTAAATCCCCATATCCTTTTTAGGTTTCCATCCTTGAATTGTTCTCAAAACATTGTTTCCAGTTCCGTAAAGGAAATTATGATAGGTTTTATTTGTGACGAAAACAACATTTGGGAGAAGATTGTAACCCAGAGTAAAAGGTTTCAAAGGGGAAGTAAGAGTCATAGTTCCAGAAACTGGAACAACAACCCCGAATGTCACTTTTTGTAGTTTCACCTTTTGGCTTTGAGCAAATGTTCCAATCGTTAAGAAAAGGGCAATAAATACAAATAACTTTTTCATATCTTTTTTTTATGTGAATGTAATCTATTTCGAACACAGTATATATTAAATGTCAAAGAGTGTAAATAGTGTTGTACAATCTTGACAACATAGTCTATTTTGCTATACTTTGCTCATGGAAAAAGCACTAATTAGACTGGGTCTAAAAGATCAGGAGATAAAAGTATTTCTTTTTCTTTTAGAAAATGGAGAACAAACAAAAGACTGGACTATCTAGACCTTCTCTATATGGGTTTGTTAAGAATTTACTAAAAATTGGGATTATTGCTGAGTCACAAAAAAATGGGGTGAAAATTTTTATCCCTAGTTCAAAAGATAAGGTTATTAAAATACTAGAAGAACAAATTAAAGAATTAGAAAAAGGTAAAGAAGATATAGTAAAAATCTTCGAACAAATTAAACTAGGAGGAGTTACTACCAGTCCAAAGTTTCAATTGTTTGAGGGCAGAGAAGGTATGAGAAACTTACTGAATGATGTACTTCTGTATCGAGATATCCAAACCATGACATATTGGCCTATTAAGTCGATAATAGAGAATGTATCTGAAGAATATTTTAAAAATTTTAATGTTGAAAGAATTAAAAGAAAAATTTACGTTAGAGCGATTTGGCCCCAAAGTCAGATTATAAATATTAAGAAATTAACTTTCATGGGCGGAGGGGATTCTTTCTTCCGAGAAATACGTATCTCACCAAAAGAAATTGCTTTTTCGATGGGGTATTGGATATATGAAAACAAAGTAGCCTTTATTTCTTCCAAGAAAGAGTCCTTTGGATTTATTGTCGAGAGTAAAGAGTTCGTAGAAATGCTCTCATCTCAGTGGGAACTAGTGTGGAATAATTCTAAATATCTTGGTGATCAAGAAAAAGACGGCGAAGAGTTCTTAAAAGAAGAGAAACTGCTATAATACTTTTATGGAATACGTAACATACGAAGAATTTAAGAAGATGGATATTAGGGTTGGGACTATAAAAGAAGTTGAACCAGTTCCAGAGACAGATAAACTTCTAAAGTTTATGATTGACTTTGGTGAATCTAAACTTCGCCAAATAGTTTCTGGAATTCATGAGTTTTACCCTGAATACGAAAAGTTAATAGGTAAACAAGTACTATATATAGTAAATCTTGAACCGCGCACAATAAAAGGAATTGAGAGCCAAGGCATGCTCATGGCAGTGGATGGAATAGATGGCAAACCAGTATTTTTAACTCCTGAAGTAGAAGTGAGCGCAGGCGCTCGCGTCAGATAGTATGCTTGATCCAAATATAATTATAAAAGCTGCAGGATTAATAGGAATATCTCTGGTTGTTTTTGCTGAATCAGGCTTATTTTTCGGATTCTTTCTTCCGGGAGATACTCTTCTTTTTGCTGCTGGGATCTTTGCTTCTCAAGGGCTTTTCCCAATTGAAACACTAATCATAGTCTCTGCCGTCTCTGCTATTTTAGGGGATACTGTGGGCTACTGGACTGGTAAAAAAGTCGGCAAAGCTTTTTTTGAGAAGGAGACATCTTTATTTTTCAGCAAGAAGAGAATACATCAGGCAGAGCATTTCTATCAAAAACACGGCTCAGCTACTATAATACTCGCGAGGTTTATCCCAATCATCAGGACTTTTGCTCCAATCGTAGCTGGAGTAGCAAAGATGCACTATAAAACTTTTGCCTTCTATAATATAATCGGGGGAATTTTATGGTCAGTATCGCTGCCTCTATTGGGCTATTATTTCGGAGGACTTATTCCAAATGTTGATAAATACATATTTATAGTTTTGTTTCTTGTAATTGGTTTCTCCTTCCTGCCATTCATCCTAAGACTGATATATCATTTTCTTAAAAAATAAAGATATATCCTTTTATAACAAGTCCAAGTATCGTATAATGATAGTATATGAGAGAAGTATACAGTCGGCATTTCCCTACGCCATCATTCTTGGCGATGACTTCTTGCGCGTTAGATATTTCTGATCAATCTATTAAATACGGAGAACTTCTTGCTACACCGCTTGGTTTACGTCTGGGTAGATTTGGGCATGAGAAAATTCCTCCAGGAGTTATAACTTCAGGTAAGATAGAAAATGAAAATGAACTAATTAAGATTTTAAGCAACTTAGCTAAAAAAGAAAACCTTAAATTTGTTCGAACTTCTCTTCCCGAAGAGCAAATGTACCTATTCACTATTGCTTTACCTAAATCAAATGCAATAGATTTACGCGAAGCTATCTCTTTACAACTAGAAGAACACATACCACTTAAAGCCATTGATACAATTTTTGACTTTGAAGTTGTAATGGAGAATGCAGACACATTATTTGTACAAGTTTTGGCCATTGCGATGGTGACTATTGAAAGCTACCTTTCTGTTTTTAAAAGAGCAGGGCTTGTACCACTCTCTTTTGAACTTGAAGCTCAAGCTATTGCTCGCGCAGTTATTCCTCGTGGAGATTCAAGCCCTGTCATGATTGTGGACTTTGGTTCAGCACGTACTGGCGCATCGATCGCTCATAATGGCAAGGTATTTTTTACAACTACTCTTGATATTGGTGGAGTGGCTATAACAAATATGATTGCTAAAAATTTTAATATATCTTATGACGAAGCTGAAAAAATGAAGCTCTCATATGGACTCTCAAGTACTGCGAACGCTGATGATATTTTCCCAGCAATTTTAAATGGAATGTCTGTGTTGCGAGATGAATTAAATAGGCACTATGTATATTGGAAAACTCATGAAGATGATGGCTTTAAACACGAAAAGCTGGATCGTATTATTCTCTGTGGAGGGGACTCAAATTTAACAGGGCTATCAAACTATCTCTCAGCTAGTATGGGAATAAAGGTTGAAAATGCAAATGCTTGGATCAATATTTCTGATATGAAAAAGTCTGTACCCTCTATGTCTTTTGAAGAGTCGTTTGGATATGCGACAGTTCTCGGACTTGCTTTAGCTGACTATATACAGAAGCCCCAAACAGTGATAAATGTTATTCCTGAAGAAGAAAAAAAGGCACTAAAGAAAATGTATTGGATCAGGCTTTCAACTGTCGCTTTTTCATTTTTGGCAATACTCCTAACAACAGCGTCTCTACTATTCTTACCTTCATATTTCTTTTCAATTTCAAAATCCAACCTCGCCACTAGCAGGTTAGAAGCTTTTAATAAAGCGAACCCTGAGATTTCTACAAATAACTTGGATAAAACTATAGCCAATATAAATTCAAAATTGACACTCTTATCAGTAAAAGATTCTATGTATATACCTAGTGAAATAATATTGAAGAACTTAGTTGCAAACTTGCCAGATGGGATTAAACTCAACCAGATAAATTATAAAGAAGAATCTAGTAATAATTTGAAGACTATAAGTATAGTTGGGAAGGCTACTGACCGAACAGCACTCAGGACTTTTAAATCTTCGCTCGACAGTAATCCAAGCGTAGCTCTAACAGATCTGCCCATATCAAACTTTATTGGTAAGACAAATATTTCTTTCACTATTCTTATAACCTTAAAATAAAATGAAAAATAAAAGTGACATTTTAATACTAAGTCTATCAGTTGCTATCGCACTAATTGCTTTAGCGGTATTGGTTTTCTTTTTTAAAACCATTGAAAATAAAAATAAGCACACCTCTGTAGTTTTGGCTACTCTTGCTGATAAAGTAAAACAAAAGGAAAATATGAAGTCTCTAGTTGAAAAGATTAGTAAAGTTTCCGAAATGTCAGATACTATAAATAGTTACTTTGTTAATGGAAAAGAAGTAGATTCTTTTATAAATTACCTTGAAAACTTGGGAGCAAACGCTGGAGTAGAGCTTGAAGTTCAGAATTTTGACGTATCCACCACTTCTAAAGAGATATTAAATGTCACAATATCTACAAAAGGTACTTTCTCTAATACCATGAAAACTTTAATGTTGATAGAAAATGCACCGTACAAAATAAATATTACTAAAACTTTTCTTGACCAAAGTATTGAGTCATCGAGTCCAGATCCGAAGAATCCAGAGAAACAAGTCAATACTTCTTTTTGGCGTTCCGAGATCTCATTTAATGTTCTAACCTCATAGCCTATGAAAGATTTTATACAAAAAATTAAAGATAGATTTCAGAAAAAGAAAACTTGGGAATCTAACCAAGCTAATCCACACAAGCATTGGATAATAATGTTACTTACTTTTCTAGTTGTAGGAGGATTACTTATTGTTTTTAGTTTATATATTTTATACAAGATAAAGAATGAACAAATCTTCCAAACAACTTCCAGTGTTGATACTAGTTCAAATAATATAAAAGAGAATTTAATAAAACAAGTAACAGAGACATTTGAAAAAAAAGCGGAAAAAACTAAAGATATAAAAAACAATACATCTGGATTTGAGGATCCGAGTTTGTAGGGGATTGAGATATTAACTAGTCCACCACATTTGTGGTCACGAATCACTAAGTATTTTATTTCGTTTTACTCATAAAATACGTAAGTGTTCGCGACCCCAGCTCGGCAATTTATCTGCTGATAAATTATGCCTGCGCTTGCACATACACATAAACAGAGCCAAGCAGTTGGCTCTGTTTATGTGTATGTGCCCCCGGCAGGAATCGAACCTGCAATAACGGCTTAGAAGTCCGCAGTTATATCCATTTAACTACAGGGGCTTATCTAACACATTTAAGATAGCATTTAAGCTCTATTTTTCAAAGCAGTAGGGTAAAGTGAAATATTGACAAATTCTTACAAATATGCTAGGGTGTGGCAGTGTAGTGTTCTTTGAAACCCCAATTTTTATTTAGAATGATTGTTTCTCAGAGGAATTTGATTTGATTTTTCTGAGAAACAATCATCATAAAACTAAATAAAATTAAAACGCTTGAAAAAAGAAATCAAAAAAATCGCAACCATAATCGTAATTGCAGTAATTACTTTTATGTCAGCTTGTGCACCTTCAAAGAAGGGTACAAAAGCTCCTGAAACACCAAAGATTACTAACGACTCGGCAACAATCTATTCAGCTCTTACGCTGAAAGACCTGGAAGGTTTAACTACGGAGCAGGTAAAAGGGCTCCAAGTTTACGTCAGTCACCAGGTTACCATGAGTCGTTTGGAACCATACCGTGCAAAAGAAGTAAGAAATGGAATCCTTTATTGGGTGGATAGCTTCCGGACTGTTACTAAGACAATAAATGCATTAACCAAAGGGCAGATTACCGTAATCAAAAATCTTGGTAGTGCATCTATTGAACTTGCTGTTTCATTTGATAAGGATGATAAGGCGCTTAGTTTAAAGTTCTATAACCCGAACGATGCAGTCGGCAACTTGATCCTTGTAATTTCTGATGACCGTATTGCCATCCGGGAAGGATATAAATATGAAGTAAACACAACCGCCACTAATACTGATCAATGCAAATTGTTATTTATCGGTAAAGGTGTACAGGGTTCATCCAGCACAACGGTAACCGCAAAAGGCAATCCGGTTGGTAACACGGTTATTTCAAAGCCGGCATCTTCTAACATCATTCTTCCAAACAAACCTGTTCGGGACAGCATGTAAACTAATTTTTCAAGGACGGGGGTTTGTATCCACAAAAGGCCTGCGGTAACTCGCGGGCTCTTTTTTATTTGTGCGCGATGCACATGCAAAAAAGCACAAACCAATAAGTTTGTACTTTTTCACATAGTGCGCGATGCAAGACTCGAACTTGCGACCTTCCCGGTGTAAACGGGTTGCTCTACCAACTGAGCTAATCGCGCATAAGACGAATAGTATCATATTTTCTATATATTTCAACCGTGTGTTAAGATGTCGTTATGAAACCTAAAATCCTATATGAAGATACAAATGTACTTGTTTTAAATAAACCAGCCGGACTTGCAGTGCATGGGGATCAAAAAAATATAAACGAAAAAACAGTGGCTAGTTTTCTTATTGAAAATTTCCCAAAAATCAAAAACGTCGGTGAATCGATGGAAGTAGAAGTAGCTGGTGGAAAAAAATTAAAAATTTTACGCCCTGGTATTGTTCACAGATTAGACCGAGAAACATCGGGTGTTTTAATAATTGCGAAAAATCAAAAAACTTTTGATGACCTAAAAAAACAATTTCAAGATCATACTATTAAAAAAATATATCGAGCATTTGTTTACGGATTTGTTTCTGATCCAAAAGCCTCACTCGCAACAGGTAAGAGAGGGATTATAAATGTTTCCATCGGTCGCTCTCCAAGAGATATAAGAATGTGGACTGCAGGGCGTGGTGCGCGTCCACCACTTCGTGAAGCCGTCACCGAATATATTGTTTTAGATAGATTTACTGATAATCAGAAAAAAAAGAGCGATGTTGCTCACCAGTTCTCTTATGTAGAGGTCTACCCAAAAACAGGGCGTACACATCAGATCCGTGTTCATATGCGTTATATAAATCACCCAGTAGTTTCTGACCCTTTGTATCGTGGAGATAAAGAAAAAGCCTTGGGAATGGAAAGGCTTGCACTCCACGCGTACTCAATAACATTTAGGCTTCCAAGTGGTGAGTTAAAGACGATAGAAGCCCAGTTACCCACAGATTTTAAGAAGGCTGTCGATAAATACTTAAGTTAAGGAGCTTTCTTGCTTAAAAGGCACAGATATGATAAAGTAGGCGCTATGGTAACAGCAGAATTAACTAAAAAACAATTTACTTCAGTAGACCAAGCTGGCCGAAAATCTTTAGATTTTAAAGCCGGAGATACTATACGTGTATGGAGTAAAATCCAAGAAAAAGGTAAAACTCGCCTCCAGGCTTTTGAAGGCCTAGTCCTTTCTAGAAAGCATGGGACTGAAACAGGAGCTACATTCACAGTTCGTAAAGTTGCTTCAGGTGTTGGCGTTGAACGTATTTTCCCACTATACTCTCCAAATATCGATAAAGTAGAAGTTCTACGTCACTCAAAAACTCGCCGAAGTAAGCTCTACTACATAAGAACAAAGGCAGTTAAAGAAGTTAAAAAGAGACTAAAAAGTATTACCCTTTCTAAAGAAGAATCAGAAGAAGCATCAACTAAAGCAGAATAAAATATAATCCCCGCGAAAGCGGGTTTTATATTGAAAAAATACTTAGAATTATGTATTGTTGGTCTATGCGCAGGTGGCGAAACTGGTAGACGCACTACCTTGAGGTGGTAGCGGGAGCAATCTTGTGGGAGTTCAAATCTCCCCCTGCGCACAATGAATAAAGTTATTTTTGCAGGCGGATGTTTTTGGTGTGTAGAACATGATTTACGTGAAGTAAATGGTGTTATTGATGTCGTGTCTGGATATACTGGAGGAGAAAGTAATAATCCTACTTACGAGAATCACTCAGGTCACAGAGAAGCAGTACAGGTTGAGTATGATCCAAACAAAACCAACTTTAAAAAATTAACTCAATTCTTTTTGGACCATATTGATCCTACAGATGAGGGAGGGCAATTTGGAGACAGGGGGTCGAGCTATAAAACAGCAATTTACTTCAATACAGTAGAAGAAAAAATAATTGCGGAAACCCTCTTAAAAGAGTTGGATGAAAGTCATATATATGAAAATTCTCACGCAGTTGAGGTATTAGAAACGAAACCTTTTTATAAAGCAGAGGAGTATCACCAAAATTATGCAGAAAAAAATCCAACACACTATGCTTTATATAGGGAAGGTTCAGGTCGAGAAGCTTTTGTAAATCGCACATGCCTCGTACGAGAAGATAAACACATTAACTGGAAAGATTAAAATAATTTTATGCTAACCTTACTTTTTATTTTCGAATGTTTCCTTGTATTAGTATTGTTCACAGCTTTTGTGCTGTTGGTTATTTGGATGGTATCTGGATATCGTTCTAAAGTTCCTTTTGTACCTGTCCCAAATTCAATTCTTAAAGATATATACAAAGCTCTAGAAGTAAAAGAAGGGAGTATTGTATATGACCTTGGTTGTGGTGAAGGTCGTGTTTTATTTTATATATCTCGTTTAATTCCAAATGCAAAATATATAGGTATAGAAAATAGTACCTTCCCCTTAATACTTGCACGGTTACGTGCTTGGTGGCATAGAAAAACAACTAGAACAGAAATACAAATTATAAATCAAGATTTTTTTAAGCATGATTTATCAGACGCAACACACATATTCACTTATTTATACCCAAATGTGATGGATGATCTATTACCAAAGTTTGATAATGAATTAAAAAAAGGAACTAAACTCGTATCAGTAACTTTCAAATTTACTACCAAACAGCCAATACGTGAAATAGATCTTGGGAGAGGCAAATACAAACTCGCTCGTAAGATATATGTTTATGAATTTTAGTTCAAAATGATATAATGTAACAATGATAAATGAGGAAATAATATCCTACATACAAGCACAGCTACGAAAAAATATATCTAAAACCACAATAACGTCTAAATTAACGGGTGTTGGGTGGCGTATTGAAGATGTTGAAGAAGCATTTCGCAAATTAACTCCACCAGAAGTTAAAAAAATAGAAAAAATAGAAAAAGTAGAGGTGGCTACCATACAAGAACCTGATCCCTATCGCGAATTACCTTCTTCCGATAAAAAAGAAGACATTGGTCCAAAACTAGTAACAATCAAGGCCCCATCGGAACCTTCCCCAGTACCTAAGCCTGTATTTGCTAAAAGTTTTAGTGAGGCAAATTCAAAAGATCAATCAGGCTCTTACTATATCCCTACTAATATGACTAGACCTTTGGATAATGAAAAAAAGAGTAACCCCCCAACTAATAATTTTAGTATTATGAAACCTAAAATTGTTGAAGTAGCTCCAACTAGTCCAATTTCTAATCCCCCTATAGAACTACAGAAAAAAGCTAGTAATCAAGAGTTTATACCTAAACTTATACCTAAAACTGAAACCCAAGTTGAGTACAAAAAACCAATAAGTTCTACACAAATACCGAATAATGCTCTTCTTTATTCCTATCCTCAAGACCTCTCTGCTTCAAGGACTAGAGAAACTATTATTGTTCCATCTAAAAAGTCCGGGGTTTTGAAGTGGATTATCTTGATAGTTCTCATTAGTTTCGTAGCCGGAGCAGTTTTTGCTTTTTTATACAATAAGAAACCAAATATTTCATTGATAAAAAAAGACCCAAAAGTTCTACTAATTAAAGCACCAGAAGTTCTTAGTTCTCTTAAATCTTATAAAATAGATACCGAGGCCATTATATCAATGCCAGCTTTTGCTGACATAACAAACGGCTTAGTAAATGGGCAAGTAATAAATTCTAATAATAAAGATTATATAGCACTTTTTGCCAAAGGAATGGTTAATAATACTAAACCAAAACCCATTTTTGACTACTCAGCTACTATAAAAAGTTCTCTTTCTAGAGATGACATTGACTCTAGTATTAAATATGCTAGTAATGGTGTTTTTATTATAACTCCCGACTTGAGGAAACTATTCGGTGAAAATGCCCCAGCTCCTAGTACAGTATTGGTAGATAATGGTCAGTTTGGTTTACTGACTAGTCTGTTGCCAAAAAGTTTTGAATCGCGAGCAAATAAAATAAACTTTGATAAAATTTTCTCCATAGCCCTACCTTCTTATGTGACAGGGGAGACAGATTTAATATTTAAAGATTTTTTAGCTACTGCCAGTGTTTTGGAAAAAGGTTCCGAAGTTATACATGGAGTGGATAATTATCATTATGTTTTAAATTCTGACAAACAATCAACTAAAAAATTCCTTTCCAATTTCACAACTATTTTTTTGAATGAGCTTTCTGAAGAAGAAAAAGCAGTTCTCGAAGAAGGTATTGGTTCAACCAATTTAGACTCTCTGGAAATTTGGATAGGCAAAGATGACGGCAATATACATCAGTATAGATTTGTCTTAAGTACACCACTGTCTCAAATAATTGGTCTTGCAGATAAAGGAATTGCTGGGAGTGTTGTTACTTTTGATTGGAAAACAACATATCATGATTTTGATTCCGAAAATGATATTGCTTTGCCAGCCACCTCTATTAATATGGTTGATTTTATGAAAAAGGTAGAAGACATGAAATTAAAAGATTCTGTCTTGTCATTCAAAAAAGCTGCCGATACGTTTAAAAATGCTACAGGTTCGTATGGTAAAAAAGCTAATACAAGCGGTAGTTGTGCAAATCCAAATCCAAATTCACTATTTTCACCTATTGGACATGCTAAAGGTGCAAATAGTGCAGTTGGAGATATATCTCAAATAATTAATGGTATTTTAAATATTACTAATGGATCCGTCTCTTGCTACTCATCGCCTAGTGCTTGGGCAATTTCCACTCCACTTATAAGTGATAGCAATTCTCATGTTTGTGTGGATAATACAGGGCAGGAGTCAATTTTAGAAAAGCCTATAACTAGTCCAACCTGTAAATAAAATGCATATAATTCTCATTAATCTAATTAGTTTACTAGCACTCTCTGGCTTGATTTTATCTTCTTATATTTATTTTAAGAAAAAGAAAAAGAAAAAAATGATTTGTCCAATGAGGTCAAACTGCGATACGGTTATACATTCTGACCACTCAAAGATAATCGGAATCCCTGTAGAATTATTAGGGATGGTTTATTATGCTTTCATCGGACTTTCTTATGTAGGAATTTCTCTTTTAGGTCTATGGTCTCTACAAGTTGCAGTTATCCTTATTGGAGTAAGTGGAGCAGCCTTATTGTTCTCAATATATTTAGTCTCTCTTCAGGCATTTGTTATAAAGCATTGGTGTACTTGGTGCCTTTTTTCAGCTTTGATATGTCTGTTAATTTTTAGCTTATCTTACTTCAATATAAATTTATATTAGGATATTAAATCTTAATCAAGCCTAGATTTATAAGTGATTTTCTGGTATAACAGTGTAATCGCCCTATTTATGATGGGCCAATGATATGGTGCCTATAGTGTAATGGTTAGCACTAGAGTTTGTGGAACTCTCAGTCTGGGTTCAAATCCCAGTAGGCACCCAAATTAATTTTTATTTTTATGTCAGAATTTTTAATCCTATTTTTTACTTCACTTATTGCTACAGGGTTAAGTTCTATGTCAGGTGGGGGAGCATCTGTAATTGCAGTACCAGTAATGATGTGGATGGGCATATCCTTTCCACTTGCGATGTCTGTCCAGAAATTTAGCTCTATTTTTTGGGTTTTACCTGCATCCAGTAACTATTTAAAAGGTAGAAAAGTTAATTGGAAATTTCTAATACTTTTTAGTACTCTTGGACTTATCGGAGTATATATTGGAGTAGTAACAGTAGTCTCTATTGATAAAAGAGCCTTAGAACTTTGTATTGGTATTTTAATAATACTTCTCGTGATTTATACAGCGTTACGCAGAAATATTGGTTTAAAAGAAGAAACTGTTCCTTCTAAGAAAAAAAGATTTATTTCCTATATATTTGGTCCCGTTTTAGGATTTTATGAAGCTGTATTTGGCTCAGGTAATGGAATAATGTTTGCCATTGTGACTTTGAAAACCAGAGGCTTTGATTTTATTAACGCTCTTGGCTATTACTATTCAGTTGCATTTCCATGGGAGATATTTGCTGCTGCCTTATATATTTATAAAGGTTACTTTAGTTGGTCAGTTATGGTTCCTTGTGTTATTGGATCAGTAATTGGTAGTTATCTTGGTTCGCGCTATGCTAAGTACAAAGGTAATACTTTCATAAAGATAATGTTTGTTATTGTTGGTACAGTCCTAGGTATAAAACTACTCATTGGTTTTTAAAGTATATACAAAATTTACTCAGTATTATATAATCCTAGTATTAATATTTAAATTTTTATTCAAATGAAAGGTTTTAAACAGTTTATTCTTCGTGGCAATGTAGTGGATTTGGCAGTCGGTGTAGTAATCGGAGCATCATTTGGTGGTGTTGTTACAGCTTTGGTAGAAAACGTACTTACTCCACTAATAGGTGCGATTGTTAAAGCCCCTGATTTTTCAAACCTAATGTTTACTATCAATGGTAGTAAGTTTATGTATGGTAATTTCTTAAATGCCCTTATCTCATTTATTATAGTTGCAGCAGCAGTCTACTTCTTTGTTGTAATCCCTATAAACACTCTGATTGCTAAATCAAAAAAAGAACCACCTGCTGATCCAACAAGTAAAAAATGTCCAGAATGCCTAAGTGAGATTCCAATTGCGGCAAAAAAGTGTGCACATTGTACTTCAGTGGTAGCGTAATTTATTAAAATGACCCAATATTGGGTCATTTTAATTTATAGTATAATAACTAAATGAGTTTACTAGCCTTCTTCAATAAATATATTCCAAAGGACATAATGTATGTTTTTATTATTGCCGCAGTTCTGATTATTGCCAGAATAACATTATTTAAATCTATTTATTTTGTTTATCTTTTCTGGAATATTTTCCTAGCGATACTACCTTTTGTTCTGAGTTCTATACTTCTTTATTATGAGAATAAGCAGAAACTTTCTAAAACTATCTTCGTATCTCTTAGTATTGTTTGGTTACTACTTATTCCAAATGCACCGTATATAGTAACTGACTTAATTCATATGAATCGCATGCGAGGTGCAGTTGCACTCTACGACACATTCTTACTTTTTGGTTCAGCATGGCTAGGTCTACTCCTTTTTATGTACTCGTTGAATCATATTGAAAAGATTATATTTCAAAAATACGGGAAACTTATCGCTCAGATAAAAATACCGAGCATAATATTACTAACAAGCTTAGGTATATATATCGGGCGGGATCTCCGGTTTAATAGTTGGGATATATTTAAT
>JBGAUR010000015.1:0-16482 GCA_044228545.1 Minisyncoccia bacterium
GAGCAAGTCATGAAGGAGAGATACCTAAAGAAAAATACCATTTTAGTTAACCTACAGAACTCTAAATATTTTAAGAAAAATAAAGCAGGTCTGTATACCGCAGCTTAACAAAAAATACCCCATGAACTTGGGGTATTTTTTGTTTGATATGTTATAATATCCATATGTCAATTGGAGATTTTTTCGCATCTCATAATTTTAATTTACTTCAATTACTTTTTGTAGCTATTGGTTACCTTATGCCGATCCCTCTTGGAATAGCAGCTTTAAGACTTTGGCATCATTATCGACAAGAACGATTCATCATGGGTATAAAATGGGTTTTACTTGAAGTCCAGGTTCCTCGGGATGTTATAAAAAGCCCTGCAGCTATGGAGTTAGTACTCTCTAATGCCTTTTATCAAAAAAGTAACAAAGGATTCTGGGAGCAGTATATTCAAGGTGCGCCATGGTTTTGGTTTTCACTCGAAATTGCATCAATTGATGGTAAGGTTCATTTCTTTATTCGCACTCCGACAAGGATGCGCGATCTTGTTGAAACTCAAATTTATGCTCAATATCCGCAAGCAAAAGTTGTAGAAGTAGATGATTATACTTTGCATGTACCTCAGTACACTAAAAATGGTGATTGGTATATGTGGGGTTGTGAATACAACAAGATGAAAGAAGATTTTCTCCCAATTCGAACTTATAGAGATATGGAAGAGATGGATAGTGGAACAAAAGAAGAATATAAAATTGATCCAATCACACCACTTATTGAGTACTTAGGTTCACTAGCAAAAGGTCAGCAAATGTGGGTACAGATAGTTATAAGGCAAAATATAAAAACTTATCATAGTCACAAAACTGGTAAGCATATTAATTTCTATGATGCTACTTATGAATATATATCTAATATGCTTTTGCCTTATACTCGTATTCAGAAAAATGATAACGGAGATACTATGGGTATGGATATGCGTACACCTGAACCACTCAAAAATAAAGTGAAAGTCATGGTAGAAAATGCCAGTCTCATACACTTTGACTGCGGTATACGAGTTGTAACTTTATCTGACAAGCGTCTAGTTTCAGAAGATCAATTCAATAATCTTCGCCGTGCTTCTCGTTTGATATGGCGTCAATATGCTCAACCTGATATTAATGAATTAAATCGTATAAACTCTACTCAGTTCGATGCTCCGTGGTCTGATCCTACAGGTCTAGCTCTTACAAAGTATAAACGCCGAACTCTGAACTTTTTTAGGATGAGGACATTTTTCCATCCACCCATCCAATACTCTATTGAATATCCAAAGTTATTAACTGCCTTTTTCCCATCTGGTTCTCCAAAAATATTTGTAATGTCCACAAGAGAACTTGCGACAATATTTCACTTCCCAGGTATGGTTTCTGAAACTCCAAGCTTCAAGCGTATTGAATCTAAGATTGCTAAACCTCCAGCTAACTTGCCTACATAATAGATATGGATGAACTAAATCAAGAACAAACTGAAAAACCTAAATTATTCAGATCAAACCCAATACTTAATATATTTTTCATATTAGCTTTTCTAGGAGTATTTCTTTACTACGTTTTGTCTGCTCCTATAACAAGTCAAAGTATAGCCAATAGACAAGGAACACTAATACATGTATCTAGTAATCAAAGTCTATCTTCTATTGCTAAAGAACTTGAAGAAAAAGATGTAGTTAGACAAGCTACTGCTCTAAAAATATTTGTAAAATTGTTTAAATTTGGCCATCCGATAGTTAAAGGTGATTATCTATTTAAAGAACGTATTCCCGTGTGGCAGGTAGCTTGGATGCTCGCTCGTGGAAAGCATGGGATTGACCCTATACGTATAACCATA
Source organism: Minisyncoccia bacterium (assembly GCA_044228545.1). Classification (GTDB taxonomy): domain Bacteria; phylum Patescibacteriota; class Minisyncoccia; order Phycocordibacterales; family UBA9973; genus UBA8515. The sequence continues at coordinate 1,856 of JBGAUR010000015.1, forward strand.
AAAGAAGGCTCTACAAATAGAGATATTGTAAATATCCTAGCCTCCAAGATGCAAGTTTTCCGAATAGATCTATTTGAATCTGATGAGAGAGCTAAACAAGGGTATCTTTTTCCAGACACATATTTCTTTTTCCCAATGACGACTTCTAAAGAAATCCTAGACGATATATCGCTTAATTTTGAAAGGAAGATTGCTCCACTATCAAAAGACATAGAAAAATCAAATAGAAGTTTAGATGATATTATTAGAATGGCTTCAATAATCGAAAAGGAAGCATTCGGTGAATCTGACGCAAATACGATATCAGGTATACTTTGGAAAAGAATTGATAAAGGTATGCCACTTCAAGTCGATGCAAGTAAAATAACTTATAAGGAAGTTGGTTTACCAAATGAACCTATTGGAAATCCAGGACTTATGTCTATAAAAGCAGCTATATACCCAGAAGAAACAAAATATCTTTATTATCTTCACGATAAAAGTGGTTTAGTACATTACGCAAAAACATTTGACGAGCATAAAGTTAATATTAATAAATATTTAAGGTAAGATGATAGAAAAATTACTAAAACAAAAAGACTATGAACTACTAGATTCAGGTCTCGGAGAAAAATTAGAAAGATATGGACAAAATATTCTTTCTCGTCCAGATCCAGAAGCTTTGTGGTCTAAAAAATTACCAAATGAAATTTGGAATAAAGCTTCTTTTAAATTTGTAAGAAATAGAAATCGTGCAAAATGGATTACAAAAGAAGGCGCACAAAAGGCTTGGAATATTTCATTTGGAGATTTAAATTTTTCTATAAAACCAACATCTTTCAAACACACAGGCCTTTTCCCTGAACAATTATTAAATTGGCAGTGGATGGAAAAAGTAATCACAGAAAATAAAAGCTCATATAAAGAGCCGGTAACTGTACTAAACCTTTTTGCTTATACTGGAGGTGCAACACTTGCGTGTGCGAAAGCAGGAGCAGAGGTTTGTCATGTTGACGGGTCAAAGACTGCAGTTGCTTGGGCTAGAGAAAACGCTTTACTTTCAAATTTAAAAGAAGCGCCAATAAGGTGGATTGTTGAGGATTGTTTAGTATTTTTAAAACGAGAAATAAAACGAGGACGTAAATATGACGCAATAATAATGGACCCACCTTCATTTGGTCATGGACCGAAAGATGAGCTTTGGAAAATAGAAGAAAGTTTTTTAGAACTAATGAACTTATGTAAACAAATACTTTCGGAAAAACCATTGTTTGTAGTTATAAATGGCTATACAGCTGGGTATTCTCCGATTACGTACGAAAACAATCTAAAGGAAATGATGGATGGCAACGATGGAGTTATTGAAATAGGTGAACTAGCTATCGAAGAGTCTAGTAGTGCAAGATTACTTCCTTGTGGTATATTTGCGAGGTGGCAAAGAAAATAAATAAAACTGTATTTGTAGGGGTAAGTGGCGGGGTGGATTCATCTGTATCAGCCGCACTGCTCAAAGATCAAGGCTACAATGTCGTAGGTGTTTTTATACGTACCTGGCAACCAAACTTTATAGAGTGTACATGGCGAGATGAAAGGCGAGATGCAATGCGTGTCTGTGCACACCTAGGTATCCCATTTCTTGAATGTGATGGAGAAGAAGCTTATAAGAAAGGCGTGGCGGATTATATGATTGAAGAATATAAAAAAGGTAATACTCCGAACCCCGATGTTGTGTGTAATCGTGAAGTGAAGTTTGGTGTGTTTTGGAATTTTGCAAAGGCGCACGGCGCTAACTACATTGCAACAGGACATTATGCACAAAATATAAAAAATGAACTCAAAAAAGGTAAAGATGATAGTAAAGATCAATCGTATTTTCTCTGGACCCTTACCCAAGATGATTTAAAACATACACTTTTTCCAGTTGGCCACTTGGATAAAAAACAAGTTAGAAAGCTGGCAGAAAAATATAATCTTCCAACTGCAACCAAAAAGGACAGTCAAGGAGTTTGTTTCTTGGGCCCGCTTGATATGAAAGAATTTTTAGGACACTATATAAAATCAAAGAAAGGGAATGTGCTAAATGAAAAAGGAGAAGTAATTGGTTACCACGATGGAGCATTATTTTTCACTACAGGAGAGAGACACGGATTTACTATTACAAAGCAAAAAGAAAATAGTAACCCGCTTTATGTTATTGCTAAAGATTTAAAGAATAATAGGATAACAGTTTCTGAAACTGTTAATAAAAATTCTTATAATAAAAAAACTTTTGAAATTAAAAATATTAATTGGATTAGCGTAGCACCTAAATTAAACAAAAAATATACAGCCCAGATTCGCTATCACGGAGAACAATTACCTTGCACCATTAAAGACAATATAGTTTCCTTTGAAAAGCCAATTTTAGTATCCCCAGGTCAATCTATAGTAGTTTACGACAAAGATGTGTGTATAGGTGGTGGCGTAGTGATATAATATTTATATGGTTTCTGAAACTAAAAATTGTCAAAATTGCAAAAGTGATTTCATTATAGAATCAGAAGATTTTGATTTTTATAAAAAAATCGATGTTCCACCACCAACATTTTGTTCAGAGTGTCGAATGCAAAGACGAATGAGTTTTCTTAATGAAAGAACTTTATATAAACGTACGTGTGATATGACAGGGGAATCTGTTGTCTCTCTTTTTCCACAAGATTCTGATGTACCAGTTTATTCTCCAAAAGCTTGGTGGAGCGATTCTTGGGATGCTATTGATTATGGCCAAGATTACGATTTCTCACGACCATTTTTTGAACAGTTTGGAGAGTTACTTAGAAAAGTACCTCAATTTGCGCTTCAAAACCAATACACAACAATGACTCGTACTGAATATGTAAACATGGGAACATACTTAAAAGATTGTTACCTAGTTTTTAACACTGCATATAGTGAAGAATCTGCTTACACAACATTTTTCCTTCACGGGAAGAAATGCCTAGATATTTACCAAGGAGATAATTGCGAGTCTTGTTATGAAAGCACGTATCTTCATAAATGCTACAAAGCTTTTTATTGTGAACTCTGCGCAGACTCAATGGATATATATTTCTCAAGAAATTTGATAAATTGCCACGATTGCTTCGGTTGCTCTAATCTGAGGAGTAAATCATATTATATTTTTAATAAACCTTACTCAAAAATAGATTACTTTGAAGAGATAAGTAAATTTAATTTAGGATCTTATAATGTAGTTGAAGAAATAAAGAAAAAAGCTAACGAAATTAACGTTTCATCTATAAGACGCTTTGCTGAAGAAAGTCACAATAAAGATGTCTCTGGGAATAGATTATATGGTTGCAAAAATACACATAACTGTTTTGAGATGTACGAAGCGGAAGATAGTAAATACTGTCAGTTTGTTTTCTATAAACCTGTTCGTGATTGTTATGACATGACTCTCTGGGGACAGAATGCAACACGCATATATGAATGTATGGGCGCAGGAGATAGTCAGGATATGATTAAGTTTTCATTTGATTGTTGGGCTCCGGGTTTCAATATTGAATACTCATATCATATTGTTTCGCCAAACAAAAATATTTTTGGTTGTATTGGTCTAAAAAACAAAGAATATTGTATTCTAAATAAACAATATACAAAAGAAGAGTATGAAGAGCTTATTCCAAAAATCAAAAAACATATGAATGATATGCCATATATAGATAAAATGGGTAGAATTTATAAATATGGAGAGTTTTTCCCAACAGAGATATCACTTTTTGCATATAATGAAACATTTGCGCAAAGCTACTGCCCTCTAACAAAGGAGAAAATTTTAGAAAAAGGATTTAAATATAAAGACATAGAGACAAATGTATATAAAATTACTCTAAAGGCTAAAGATATTCCTGATGATATAAAAGATATACAAGAGTCTATTCTTGAAGAAGTTATAGAATGTGAAGTCTCTAAAAAGGCATTTAAAATTACACAAATGGAATATCAATTTTATAAATCTATGAATATCCCAATACCTAGACTTCATCCTGATGAGCGACACAAAAGTCGACTTCAAAAACAAAATCCAATGAAACTTTGGCACAGATCGTGTATGTGTGAACAAAAGACCCATAACCACGAAGGTAGATGTTCAAACCAGTTTGAAACAAGTTATGCTCCAGATCGACCAGAAATAGTATATTGTGAAAAATGTTATCAACAAGAGGTTTTGTAAGTAATTATTAATAGTTTGTTATAATGAATGGATATGGAAAACTTTTTTGATGGGGCGACAACTGAACTTATTACTAAATTGTTCGTAGCTTTATTTTTGGGTCTTATTATTGGTACTGAGCGTGTCTGGGCGCACAAGACTGCTGGTATGCGTACATACGCACTAGTTGCTATGGGTTCAGCGCTATTTGTGATTGTCTCTGAAGAGATGGTTAAAGTATATTTTAATATGTCTGGACTCAATCCTCTTATGATAGTCTCTCAGATTGTTGTTGGTGTTGGATTTCTTGGTACTGGCCTCATTTTCTCTAAAGAAAGTAAACTCATGGGTATGACGACTGCGACAGCTCTATGGGTGTCAGCTGGAATAGGTATGGCTTGTGGATTTGGCTTATACAAGCTTGCGATTATCTCTACATTCCTCACACTATTTATATTCACTGTGTTATGGTTTGCTGAGGAACAATTAAAGAAAACAAAATTTTTTCAAAATGACGCTAATACTGATATGAACTAAAAACATAAAAGCCCTCGCATGAGGGCTTTTATGTTTCACTATTTTGGTATAATATGTGTCTATGCAATCAAATGAAGTACGAGAAAAATTCCTAAAATTCTTTGAATCGAAAGGACATCTAAGACGACCCTCATCTTCTTTAATACCAGAAGGTGATATTTCTGTTCTATTTACGACTGCTGGAATGCAGCAATTCAAGCCGTACTACGGAGCACCAGATAATGCAATTCGTGATTTTGGAACTAAAAATATTGTTACAGCTCAAAAGTGTGTTCGTACAGGGGATATTGATGAAGTAGGTGATGATACACATCTTTCGTTTTTCGAAATGCTAGGTAACTTTTCTTTTGGTGGATATGGGCGTAAGGAGGCTATAGAATATGCACATGAATTCATAACAAAAGAATTAGGTTTACCTATTTCATACGTGACTATATATAAAGGTGAAGGAATTGTACCTAAAGACGAAGAATCAAGACAAATTTGGAAAAATATAGATGCCAATCTTGATGTTCGTGAAGATGGAGCAGATGTATTTTGGGGTCCAACAGGGGATTCTGGTCCATGTGGTCCAACAACTGAAATATATTGCAAAAATGCAAATGGGGATGATGTGGAAGTTTGGAATCTAGTTTTTAATGAATATTTTTGTGATGGATCAAGAGATAAACTTGATAAAGGAGAAGCGACACTAAAAAAACTCGATACATTAGGTATAGATACCGGGATGGGTTTTGAGCGATTACTTGCAACAGTTCAAAATAAAAAAAGTGTGTATGACACGGATTTGTTTTACAATATTTTAAACCAAATAAATCAATTCTCTGGAGCAATTGGTAATTATAAATCTTATAGAATTATAGCTGATCATATTCGTAATTCAACTTTTATGATTTCAGATGGAGTAGTTCCTTCAAATAATGGCCGTGGTTATGTACTAAGAAGAATACTTCGCAGAGCAATTTTTCAGAGTAACATTAATAAAATAGAAAAGAATAATTTTTTATCCCTAGTTGATAGTGTAATAATTAAATATAATGATTCTCAATATTTTTTAGGTTTAACTAGTAAGAACACTGAAATAAAATTAATCATAGAAGGTGAGTATGATAAATTTATAAAAACATTAGAATCTGGAATGAAAGAATTTGAAAAAGGCACAGATCCATTTATTCTTGCTACTACTTACGGCTTTCCGATTGAACTTACAGAAGAACTTGCCAAAGAAAAAGGAATCATAATAGATCGGGAGGACTTTGATAAAAAAATGGCTGAACATCAAAAGCTTTCACAGACTGCATCAGCTGGGATGTTTAAAGGTGGGCTCGCGAATCATAATGAAAAGACTATCAAGCTCCACACTGCGCACCATTTACTACTCGCAGGGCTTCAAGCAGTTGTAAATCCTGAAATTAAACAAAGAGGAAGTAACATAACAGAAGAGCGTCTACGTATAGATTTCCTTTGTGATCACAAACTTACTGATGAAGAGAAGAAAAATGTAGAAGATTGGGTAAATGATAAAATATCAGAAGGGTTAAATGTCGTACGTCGTGAGATGCCACTTGCAGATGCAGAAAAACTTGGTGCAGAGATGGAGTTTGGAGCAAAGTATCCAGAGACTGTGTCTGTCTACTTTATAGAAGATAAAAATGGTAATGCAATATCAAAAGAATTCTGCGGAGGTCCTCACGTATCAAACACAAGCGAATTAGGCCACTTTAAAATACAAAAAGAAGAAGCAGTATCTGCTGGAGTACGCAGGATAAAAGCGATTCTAGACTAATATTTACATATATTTTATGTAGATTTGTAGTATAATATAACCACATATGATATTTGGTTTTTCAAAGGCTCAAAATAAAGAAAAAGTTGTTGCTATTTTTGATATTGGATCAGGTAGCATTGGTGGAGCTATAGCTAGAATTCCAAACTCTAATAAAGGTGTGCCGACTATAATTAAATCCGTACGCACTGAGATTGCCTTTCACGACGAGCTTGATTTCAATCTTTTTCTAAAAGATATGCTTGAGGCATTAAAAGCCACCTCCAAATTACTTTACGATGCCAAGTTGGGTGCTCCAGATGAGATAGTTTGCATACTCGCATCTCCTTGGTATTTGTCAGAAACTAGGATAGTAAAAATGTCTCGTGACCACTCTTTTGTATTTACAAATAGTCTGGCTGATGAAATGCTCCAAAAAGAGATTCTCTCATTAAACACTCTCTACGAAAAGAAATACGGAGGTGCTAAAAGTTCTCCAGAAGTCATAGAGCATCACATTATGGGAGTATCACTCAATGGCTACCTTGTTGATGAACCAATAGGGATGAGAAGTAGGTCTGTTGAGATGCATATGATCATATCTCTCTCACCAAAATTATGTTTGGATAAGATTCGAGAGACTATTTCAAACACATTTCATCATATACCAGTATCATTTGCTTCTTTCTCTGTATGTTCTTATTTAGCTGTTCGTGAGAAGTATGTTACACCCGACTCGTATCTACTTCTTGATATTGGTGGCGAAGTTACAGATGTTGCTATTATTACAAAAGGTATATTGAAAGCCTCACTCTCTTTTCCTTTTGGAAAAAGAACTTTCTTTAAATACATATGTACAAAGCTAGAAATTGAGCTACGTGATGCAGTAGAACTCTTTAGCTTATATAGTGCAGGTACTTTATCTGATCGTAAAAAGAAAAAAGTAGAACCACTCTTCCAATCAATTGAAAATTCTTGGGGAGAAGCATTTAGGCAGTGTGTCGGCACTCTTCCTCACACACTTAGACTCCCAGGGACAATATTTTTGACAACTGATGCTGATATAAGAGGGTGGTTTAAAAATGTTATCTGTAACGAGCCATTTATTCAATCAATGGTTTCTGAACACAAATGTACTGTTATAACACTCGAAGGCCCAGAATTTTTAAATATGTGTAGTGTAAAAGATGGAACATGCGACCCATTCCTAATGGTTGAAGCTATTGGAATAATGAGAAAATCGTTAAATAAAGATAAAAAAAATGCCTAAAAAAATTATACAAGATATGAAGTCTAAAGGTGTGAAAATCACCAGAATTTCAAAAAAAGAAATTTCTGAAACTCCTACTAATATGAAAGTGTTAGACACTGAGGACTTTTTAAATAGAATTGAAGAAGAGGTTAAACCTAGTAAACATATTCTAAGAAGGGAAACAGAAGATAAGATTTATAGCACCCCAAGGGCTAAAAAGAGTAATTTATATATTCGAAGACCGGTAAAATTGTTACTGCTAATTTCAATCTTAATAGGGGGAGTTTTCTATATTTCAAACCTATTTGAAAAAACAACTATAACTATTAAACAAAAAACGACTGAGCTTATTCTAAACAAAGAACAACTCAATGCTTTTAATACTAAAGATTCCCCAATCAATTTTGAGTTAATGATAGTCCCAGAGTCGGAAACAAAAGAAATAACTCTAACAGAAAAAGAAGATGTCTCGATAAAAGCTCGTGGCGAAGTTACTTTTTATAATGAATATACTACTAAGCCACAAAAATTATTGATCCATACCTTTATTTCTGACAACACAGGCAAAGCTTATCAGACAGACAACGCTATAACCATACCGGGTTACAAACTTGATCAAGCAAAAAAAATTATTCCAGGCCAAGCTTCTGTAGGTATCACTTCTTTTTTGGCAGGCGACAATTATAATGGTGAGCCTAATGATTTTTCTATTAATTCATTTAAAGGAACAGCAAAAGCAAAAAAAATATACGCCAAGTTGAAGTCACCGCTCAAGGGTGGAGCTCAAGGAATTGTTTACAGACCAAGTCCGGAAGACATGGGAGTTCTAAATGCATACTCTCTATCTACATTTAAAAGTAATTTGTTGAAAAAGGTTACTGCCCAAGTTCCACCAGGATATATACTTTATTCTGAAGCCATGAATGTCTCTTCAAAAGTAGAAGAAAATATTATTTCCAAAACACCAAATTATAAAGCAAAAATCAGTGGGTTAGTTTCATCTATAATAATAAATAAAGATGACCTTTCTAATGCGTTAGTTAAAAAATTATTACCAAATCTCTCACCAGTTGAGCTTGCTCAGGTAAAGATAGGTGATATTTCTAATCTAACTTTTAATTTCTCAAATACAAACCAAGTTATCTCAAAAGATTTAAAATCCGTATCTTTCAATTTATCTGGTAGGATAAATCCAATTTGGTCACATGATATTGAAGCATTAAAAAAATCTTATGCAGGTGTATCAAAAAATGATATCCAATCAATATTCAAATCTGACCCAGGTATAAGCTCTGCTTCTGTAAAAATCTTCCCACCATGGAATAAATATCTACCGACTGATAGTTCAAAAATAAATATAATTCTAGAGTAATGCTTTGAATATACTTATTTTACTGCTATAATATCTATACATTAATGAATCAAAAAGACGACAATAATACTGTTATCGGTACAGTGACTGAAGCTCTTCCAAACACTCTTTTTAGAGTAGATATTGGTAATGGCAAAGAGGGTGAAAGTGATAGTAAAATAATTATCACTTATCTCGCTGGCAAAATGCGCATACACAGGATAAAAGTTCTGGTAGGTGATAGGGTTGAGGTATTGTTAGATCCGTATGGAGGCAAGGGTAGGATTATAAAAAGAGTTTAGTGTATAACCCCTTGCGTTTTTTTGGTATATAGTGTACTATGTCCTGACATACGTGTATTTGAAGAAAATACAGGGTGAAAACCCTATATTTTTATTTCGCGTTATAAAGGTATGAAGATCAAATCAGCTGTTAAAAAAATTTGTGCAAAGTGCAAGCTAGTAAAACGTGAAGGACATCTTCATGTTATTTGTTCAAATCCTAAACATAAACAAAAACAATAATTTCTATGAGAATTTTAGGTATAACTATCCCAAATAATAAACATCTATACATTGGTCTCACATCCCTATATGGTATAGGTATTTCTCGTGCTAAAACCATCCTTAAAGAAGCAGGCGTTGACTCAAATATAAAAGCTGACACTCTAACTGTTGATCAAGAGAATGCTATCCGCAAGATAATCGAAACTATGTCAATCGAGGGAGTTCTAAAGCGTGAAATTGCTTCAAATGTAAAAAGACTTAAAGATATTAAAGCTTACAGAGGCGTCAGACACATGAAGAGACTTCCAGTAAACGGCCAAAGAACAAAAACTAACTCTCGAACAGTTAGAGGTAACGTTCGCAAGACGATGGCTTCTGGTCGCCGAAAGGAAAGTAAAACATAATTAATCATATGGGAAAAGTAAAAATAATAACTAAAGAAGAAGTGGGATCTGATCCTAAAGAAGTTACAACAGACGCACCAAAGCAAGGTGTGAAAGTTCCTAAAAAGAAAATAGTTTCTGGAACTCTTCACATTGAAGCTACTTTTAATAATACAAAGGTTGTTCTATCTGATAAAGAAGGAAATACAATATATTGGACTTCTGCTGGATCTCTTGGATTTAAAGGTGCAAAAAAGGGAACACCGTTTGCTGCTGGAAAAGCTGGTCAGGTGCTTGGTGAAAAAGCAAAAGCTCTTGGAATCAAAGAAGTTGATGTAAAGGTTAAAGGTGTCGGTAGTGGCCGTGAGCCTACAATCCGAGCTTTCATGGCTTATGACATAGAGATTACAAGTATCCGTGATATGACTCCAGTTCCTCACAATGGTCCAAAGCCAAAGAAGCCACGAAGAGTTTAATCAATTTAATTTTTTTTAATCATTTATTATGAAGACTGCCCAAAAATACAAAATATGTCGACGCCTAGGACCAGCTGTGTTTGAAAAATGTCAAACAGCTAAGTTCGTTGTTTCTGAAGCAAGACATGCAAAAAATTCAAAGAATAAAAGACCAAAGGTTCTCTCTGGTTACGCTTTGCAATTTATAGAGAAACAAAAGGTTCGTTTTATGTATGGTATTAGTGAGGGTCAGTTTTCAAACTATATCAACGAAGCAGTTGGGCACAAAGGTACAGTTGCTACAGATCAACTTTTTGAAATACTAGAGACTCGTCTCGACAATGTTGTTTACAGATTTGGACTTGCTCACACTCGCAGACTTGCTCGACAACTTGTATCGCACGGTCACATCACTCTAAACGGAAAGAAAACAACAGTAGCATCTAGTCGCGTAAAGGTTGGTGATGTTATCGCTGTTCGCGAAGGAAGTAAGAAAAGTCCATTGTTTGCAGATATGGCAAAAAAGCTCAAAGAGTATACTATCCCAAACTGGCTAACATTCGATATAGAGAAGCTTTCCGGCAAAGTCCAAGGTAAGCCGAAAAATGTTGACGCGATTCTCGATTTAAACACAGTGCTTGAATTTTATAGTCGTTAATTTGTTCTGTTTTTATTATTAGTAAAGGTGAGGTTTCTTTTAATAAGATAATAGTGAGGGCCTTTGGCTCTAAAAAATATCATATGTCTGATTTAAATATAATATTACCATCAAAGTTATCTATCATCTCTGAAGTGGACACAAAAGGTGTTTACGAGATCGATGGTCTTTACCCTGGGTATGGACACACTTTAGGTAATTCACTTCGTCGTATCATACTATCTTCTCTCACAGGTGCAGCTATTACTTCACTTAAGATAGATGGCGCTGACCATGAATTCTCAGTGATCGACGGTGTAAAAGAAGATGTTATAACAATCCTTCTTCATCTTAAGCAAGTTCGCTTCCGTCTTCTAACAGACGAGCCACAAACTGTTAAACTTTCAGTTAAAGGTCCAAAACATGTCACTGCAGCAGACATCGAAGTCACTGGTCAAGTTGAAGTTCTAAACAAGGATCTTTTTATTGCAGAAGTAACTGGTAAAAATAATCTTTCAATAGAGATGACAATAGAAAAGGGTCTTGGATTTGTCCCTAAAGATGTTCATCAGAAAAGTAAAACAGAAGTAGGAACAATTGCAGTTGATGCAATCTTCACTCCTATTCGTCGTGTTTCTTATGAAGTTGAAAATATGCGTGTTGGTGATAAAACAAACCACAACCGTCTTCGTATGACTATTGAAACTGACGGCACTTTGTCTCCACGCGAAGCACTTGAAAGAGCTATCACTATTATGGTAGAACAATTACAAGCAATCGTTGGATATACTATTGCTTCAAGATCTCATATTGAGACTATGTCTTCATCTCAAGAGAGTGATGAAAAGGAGTCTAAAAGTAAAGGCGAAGGTAACGAGTTTACAGACATCCTAAAGACTCGTATCGATACACTGGATCTTTCAACAAGAACACTGAACGCTCTAACTTCTGCAAATATCCGAACTATCGGAGGAATCGCTCGCAAGAAGAAGGAAGATTTGCTTGAGATAGATGGTATGGGAGATAAAGGAATCCAAGAAATTAAGAAGATATTAAGTAATTACGGTATAACACTTAAATAATAATTAATAGTAAATAATATAGTTTTATGCGACACCACAGTAATGTAAGAAAATTTGGAAGAACAAAGAATCAAAGAGAAGCCCTTCTCAAGGGTCTTATGCTTTCTCTTATTGCACATGGTCGCATCGAGACTACTGAAGCAAAAGCAAAAGAACTTCGCCCTACTATTGAAAAATTAATAACAAAGGCAAATGTTGGTACACTCGCATCACGCCGCCTTGTTATTTCTCGTTTATACAATCTAAATTCTGAAGCTTCAAACCTTATCGATAATATTGCTCCAAAATACAAAGATCGAACAGGAGGATATACTCGTATTACTAAGTTGCCAAGACGTGCAGGAGATGCAAGTAAGATGGCTGTAATTGAATTTGTATAATATATGACTATAACACACACAATTGATGCTAGTGGAAAGACTTTCGGTCGCGTTGCTTCTGCCGCTGCGAAGATTCTTATGGGCAAGCACTCACCAGACTATGCTCCAAACAAAGTAGCAGACGTTAAAGTTGAGATAGTAAATGCTGGAAAGACAAAGATGTCAGAGCGCCGTATGAAAGAAACTCTTCACGAAACTTATTCAGGCTACCCAGGAGGTTTTAAAACTGCTACTAACGAAAAAATAGTTAAAAACAAAGGATGGAAGGGTCTTTATGAACTTGCTGTTTACGGAATGCTTCCTTCAAATAAACTACGTCCTCTTATGATGAAGCATTTAACAATTAGTGAATAATTTTATATGACTGAAAAAAAGACAAATAAAAATGAATATTATAGAGCTATCGGCCGTCGCAAGACTGCTACTGCAGTTGTAAAGCTTACAAAGGCTTCAAAAACTTCTTACTCTATAAACGGTAAAGACCTAGCAGTTTATTTTCCAACAGCAGAATTAAAAAAGATAGTTACAGGTGCATTTGAAACAGCTGCTCCTTCTGAGAAATTTGAAGTTGTAGTTACTACAAAAGGAGGTGGCTCTCATGCTCAAGCTGAATCAGTTCGTCACGGTATTTCACGCGCTCTAGTACTATTTGATGCAGAGCTACGTGGTACTCTAAAGAAAGCTAAAATGCTTAAACGAGATCCTCGTGTTGTTGAACGTAAGAAATTCGGACTTAAAAAAGCTCGCAAATCTCCACAGTGGTCAAAGCGTTAATATATTCAAAGAATCAGATTTGCGAGAATCTGGTTTTTTGTTTATGATACATGCGTATGAGTGAAGAAGATATAAAAAATGAAGAAAATTTTGAAGATGTAACTTTTGTGGAAAGCACAGAAGATGGTGATGCTTTGCCTACAAAAGACATTGTTGGAAAACTTCGTGCTGATCTAAAAAAAGTTAGAGAAGAGAAAGAAGAATACCTTACGGGATGGCAGAGAGCAAAAGCTGATTATGTAAACCTTCAAAAAGAAGCAGATGTTAAATTTGCTCGTGGCAAAGAGATCGGTATAGAAGAACTTGCAGACTCACTTTTTCCTGCATTAGATGCGTTTGATATGGCTATGAGTAATAAGGAGGCTTGGGAAGCGGTAGATAAAAACTGGAGACAAGGTATAGAATATATTCACTCCAAATTCCTCCAATCATTAGCGGATAACAACGTCACAGCTATTGGTAAAGTAGGAGAAAAATTCGATCCCATGCTCCACGAATCTATTGAAAGTATTTCTATAGATGATGAATCAAAAGATCACACCATAGAAAAAGTAATTCAAGCTGGATATAAAATAGGGGAGCGCGTCATACGTCCAGCAAGAGTAAATGTATATGAATATAAAAAATAAAATTTTTAGTATTTTAATTATTATTCTAGTTTTACTATCATTTATACCTTTTCCTCATAAGTATTGTGCGCATTTAGGGTGTTGGACAGAAAAAACTAATTTTTGGCAGAAATTAAAAAATAGTTTTATGACCTCTGGCTCAAATTGGTAATTAGTTATTTAACTAATTTTAAAAATATTTCTTCTGTTTCCTTGTCTATCTTGTCTGTCACTACTATCATCATCTCTGTCGTAAGACCGAGATCATTTTTTATATTTGTGAATAGGTTCTCATACGGGTACATTGAAATCCAAACAGAATTTTTTAGGCAAATAAACCCGGCTTTTTTGAGTAAGTATCGAAGTGCTTCACGTTCACTCTTTCGATCCTCTGGAAGATCAAGCAATATCATTCGCCAATAGCCATCCCAGTGAGTGGAAACCAGGCTACCTTCTGCTTCAAGAGTTATGTTGTTGAATTTTTGTTTACCTAAAGATGTTAGGCGGAAATATTGGCTATGTTCAGAGCTAAATGTCTCAACTAATCCATCTGAAATCATGTTTTTAATAGATCTATTGATAGCATAGTCAGGGTTTTTACCTTCATATTCGCGTAAAATGGCGTTCTCAGCGCTCTTTTTTATAGTATCTACACTAACAGGCTTATTTTCTGAAAAAGCCTTCAAAATAGCCTTTTTTATGGATGTCTTTTTGACCATGTTG
>JBGAUR010000016.1:0-16119 GCA_044228545.1 Minisyncoccia bacterium
AGTATTTACATCTTTTGGATAATACATCTCATCTAATATCTTATAAGCCATTCCTATAGTGCTATTTAATCCTTTGAGTGATGCTAATTGAAGTAAAGCATTGTTTATCGCATCATATCTTACATTTGCATATACTGGTCCAACTGCTGACTCATGAACACGATAATAACTACTATCTGTAACATAATTATTACCAAATGGATCTGCTTTATTACTTGCATCTGTCATTATAAGAGGTCCAGATCTTTTACCTGTGACTTTTAAATTACAATCTTTATCTGCTCCCCCTTTAATCGGAGCTCTGACGTCCCACCATACATAGTAGAGCTTATTTTTCGCATCGTAAGTTGTAATTTCAGAATACTTTATCGGTAACCTTGCTTCTGTATTAGCATCAACTAAATTATTTTGTTTAATAAATGCATCCCGAGCAATTTTCTTGATATCTTGTCTTGCTTGGTATTCTGTCTCTCCCTTTGAAGGTAATTCCCTTTGCCAACAGCGTGAATTCTGTAAATATATATTTGTAAATGGACTAGTTGTATAAGAAGCAAATCTTTGCGATGAAGTGGTTGTCATCCTTGAATCTGTACCTGATCTCAAATCTACTGGAAGAGAGCCATCCGGTATTATAGGTGCTTCTTTTACTACTGCTAAATTACAACTTTTTTCATCGCCATCTTTTGTAGGTCCCCTGGCATCCACCCAGGTATAATAAGTTTTTTCTAAAGAATCATATAATATTTTTGAGTCAAAAAATGTTGGATACTTTTTATACTTATCGTCTGTATTTAGTATTCCCGGGTTCTCTTTTAAGTATTGTTTTTTTAATTCAATTTTTGCTGTATCAACACCTTCGTATTCAGTTTTAGATTGAAATGGTAACTGTACATGCCAACAGAATTTTGGATCCTCTCCATATGTTGCAAATGGAGGCGTTGTAAATGTTTCTCTCGGTAGATACTCAGTATCTTGTGCACTAACATCGATAGGCTCTGCTCCATCTGGTATTTTTGGAGCTGGAGCTAGAGCTTTTAGATTACATGCTGTTATTGTTTTACCGCCAAGTGGAGCACGTGCATCTATCCATGAATAGTATGTTTTATTTTTTTGGTCATATAAAATTTTTGAAGAAAATGCTATTGGGTAATTTTTATTTTTTTCTTCAGTTTCAAGTATTGAATTTTCATCCAAGAACTTCTTGCGAGCTCCATTTTTTACAGCTTGTGTTGCTTCAAACTCAGTAGTTCCTTTAGCATAGAGTGGATAACGCCAACATTGATCTTTTTTCTCTTCGTAAAAAGCAAATGGACTGGTCATAAATACTTTAGGATCTATGGTATCCGGTATAGTAGTATTACTACTTACACTTACTTGCTCAACACCATCAGCTATAACACGTGCTTTTTTGATGACTTTCAAATTACAACTTTTATCTGTCCCTCCATTTTTTGGCCCGCGTGCGTCAATCCAAGCATGGTATTCTCTGTTTGCTTTATCGTATAAAACTTTAGTATCAAATATTGTTGGGTATTTATAATTATTTAGATCTTCCTCTGTTATCCCATTGTCTGCCAAGAATTTTTTCAGAGTATCTCCTTTTAGTGTTGTTGAAGTTAGTATTTTGTCATCTTTATTAGACAACCCTCTTGCCTGCAAGAATCTTTTACGAGCATTATTTTTTACAAGTGTAGTTGCACCAAGCTCAGTAGATGCTTTGTCGTGCATAGGTTCATGCCAACATAGACTATCCACACTATACTCTGGAAATGGATCTGTTATGAATTCTTTTGGATCAAGTTGTATTGTATCTAAAACACTGACATCAGTAAGATTATTGGCTAAATTCTGGTTATTTTTTAAATTTTCATCTATTTTTCTGTCAGCTATATCCTGAGCAGTACTATTAACATCTTCAACTACATAATCCCCATTATTATTTATCTTGATATTATTAACCTTAAGAGTACCTAATATTATTCTCATAATCCCAAAAACGGCTACCATTATAAATAGCCCTACGAGACCCCAAAACATTACTGATTTACTTTTCTTACGGACCTCCTCATTATTTGGAGAAAGGAGGTATTGAGCAAGTCCGTATAAAAAATAAACCGCAGCAAGAGTAAATAGCAAAAATATTATAGGGTTAATAATAACCTTATTAATACTTTGCACTAGTGTAGTAACACTAGCTTCTGCGTGTGGAATTATTTCCCAATAAACCATAGTAATGATGTTAACAAACAACACCAGGACCAGGGATACAAGGTATAGCACTAGAGTTTAATTGTTCAGAACCGACACCAAAAGTATTAGTGACAAGTCTAATTATTCCCCAAAAAGCTACTATTACAAAAAGACCGATTAAACCTTGGATGATCTTACCACGAACACCCTTTTTAGCTTCTTCGTCAGTTGAAACTGTATATTGGATAACTCCCCATATAAAGTAAACGACTGCAAGAGTAATAAGCACAGGTATTACAGTAGCAAGAATTTTGTTAACAACTGTAAGAACAGAGAATGCATCTGCTGCAAGGGCTACAAATGGCAGTGATGACATACCTGCGATAGCGAACTTTGTTATTTTCTTCATAATAACTATATTGTTTTCAGCAATGAGCTGATCCGCTTATTGCGGAAATTAATAAAACGACTCTTCTAATAATATTTTATCTTTTCCTGCCGACCGCAGGAGATGATATGAACTTAATACTACCCATATATTATATCATATAAATACCTCTAAAACACAAGGTTTTATTGATTATCATCTATTCTTGTTGAGAGAGTTGGGGTATGAAAGTTTTGATCTTAAAAGTATTAGAAAATACATTGACTATACCCCACATACTGACCATTACAAACAGGGTTATGAGACCCCATATCATAAAGCTTTTACCATTTTTACGTTTCTCTTCATTCTCAGGGTTTAAGAAGTATTGAATAATGCCCCAAATAAAAGCAGCTGTTGCAAGAGTGAATAATAGAGGGATTACTCCTGTGACAATAGTACAACCCGCCCATTTGATTATATCTCCAAGTGTTCCAAAATTAATAGCCTTACAATTATCAAGAGTGGTTTTCTCGGCTGCATGAACTACTACAGTAGGAAATATTGTTAAGAAAAATAGTACTAGTGCATAACGATATAGTTTTAATATTTTCATAAATTTTTATGTATTATTAGTAATTTCATTTACTGTACCTTGGATTGCATTTGCAATAACATAGGAACCTAAGAGCAACGCTGCTCCGACTAAGGTATATAGAAATGTCTTCTTAGCTTTCTTAAGTTCTTCTGGATTACCTCGGGCAACTACAAATAAAAATCCTGAATATATAATAGCCAACGTTACTATTGGTATCCCTATCATTATTACAAATCTTAATATGCTCTCAATAAATGAAGTTATATCGTCGATCCCTGCATTTTCTAGCGGATTACCGAGTCCTGTACTTATTTTTGTACCAGCTGCGGTGTTGTTCGTTTTAGTATTAGTATCTGCTCCAGCTTTTGGATTACCATTGTTGTGAGTATCTGCTCCAGCTGGTGGACATTCTGGTTCTCCTGGTTTACCACAAGCATTAGCAGTAAATGCAGGCAATATAAGCGCAAACGCTATTACCATTACAAAGCTATACTTTGTAAGAGTTGATAGAACGTTATATTTATTTTTATGTATAATTTCCATAATTTTATTATATCATTAAATAATAATTATTTTGAGGGTTTGACTTCACACTCTGGTATTTCTTTTCCAAGCCAGTTCTGACAATCAGCAATTTTAAATGTTGAAAATATTGTATTAATGATAAGCCAAGCACCTAGGGCTATAAGGTAACCAATAACCACATTCATTAATACATGTTTGGCTTTAGTTTTCTTTTCAGAACTACCACCTGAAGCAATAAGCTGAAAACCAGCATAACATATAACAAGCCCAGCAATAGGAGTAGCTATAGTGAAAAGCAAGAAATTTATAATATTTCTTATTAATTTCATAGCATCTTCAAAGTCACAAGGTTCTCCGATAACTTTTTCATTGGTTGGTTCACCTTTCCTTGGACCAGTTGTATAAACAGCTGGTTTACCATCTGATCCTAATTTTAAGGTTAATTTACCACAATCAGGCACAATCTTTGCTTCAGCTCTATTTACAAAAAACAAAGGGCTAAAAGCGAGTATTCCTATGGTAGTAATTATTAGAAAGTTTTTGATCATAAAATTAGTTTTGAATTAGAGATTCAATTTGACTTTGGGCTTTACCCACTGCATCATCCATAGACAATTTGTTCGACAATATATTTTGAATCAACTCTCCAAAAATAAGATTGGTGGTATTTGGTTCTGGGTCAATCCAAGATCTTGTAATTATAGCACTATTAAAAAAGGTAAAGAGGTATGGGTCAGTTGGTTTATCTTTTAGTAGTGCGCGAGATGCTGGTGGCAGTGATGCAGTGATAGCTAAATTTTTTGCAGTATCACCTGTCGATATGATACCTGCAACACTAAAAGCAGTAGTTGGATTTGTAGATTTTTTATTTACAGCTACTGCATATATATTTCCATATGTTCTTTTTAAATTTGTGCCTTTTGTCTGTAATACCGGCGCAACATCGAAACTAAGATTTGGATTCACGGATTGGATCTTAAATAACTCACTTGCTCTGCCTATATAAAATGCAAGCTTACCCCCCGTAAACATATCAATCGACTTAGGTAATGCTCTATTCCATGAGTAAGCATCGCTTGTAGGGTTTGAAAAGGAAATAAAGAAATTCAAGATTGATTCTATTGGAGAAACCGCTAGTGCTTGAGAGTTATCATTTAGTACTGCTGTATAACCTGCCCCATTTTTAACAACAATATTACTACCACTTTGCATTAAGAGTGTAGCTAGAATATCTTTGGCGTGGTTAACATTGTCATATCTACCAAGACCTATCATGCTTTGTGTTATCGTACCGTCATTTTTCTTTTTTGTTAATTGAGAATTTAAAGTAAACAATTCATCCCAAGTTTGTGGAGGAGTAGACATACCTTCATTAGATAAGATATCTTTGTTGTAATACATCACAATCGGATCAACAATAAATGGAAACCCTATGATCCCCTCACTATCAGTGAACACATCTGCTCCATCTATAAATGAATCTTTGAATGTCTTCTCGGGATAACTGGTATAGGGAATTTTAAAAATATAAGATTTGTTTTTTAGAACCATATCAGGTGTCATAAAAAATAAATCTGGGCCTGTACCAGAAGCAAAAGCTTCTATTAAATCTTGCTGGTAGCTTGATTCCTTTTTAATCACATATCTTACTGTTAGATCTCTATTGTCAGTCCTAAGGTCATCAAAAACTTTAAATATATCTGGGTTATTGAAAGTACCCCAGACTGTTATTTTACCTTGTAGCCCTGTAGTAGTAGAAGATGAGCCTCCTATCTTTAAGAGTCCAGAGAATATAAGAACAGCAAAGACAAAGAATGCTAAGAAAACAGAAACTAAAATTGTCTGGAAACTATTCATGTGTAAAAATTATACCATAATGGTGATAAGGTGAGGAAATATTCTTTAAGACCTTAAAACCTCTTTTTATTAGTAGCTCTTGTGCTATTTTTTCGGTTACCACATGGTGTTTAGCGGGACCCAATCCTTCATAAGAGTCTTTCCAATCAACCATCAGTAATTTACCGCCTTTTTTTAAAATTCTCTTGGCTTCATCAATAAGCCCAAGTTTATCATTTGCTTGAAAAAGTACATTTGAAATTATAACGACATCCATACTCTCATCAGATAGCTTTGTACCCCCGAGTATCTCTATGTCACCCCAAATACATTCAGCATTTGAAATATTTAACTCTTTCAACTCGCTTTCAAGTTTTTTAACCATATCCTTGCGAACTTCAATAGCATAGACTTTACCCAGCTTTCCTACTTTTTCACTTATAGCTTTAGTGTAAAAACCAGTACCAGCACCTAGGTCGGCCACACGCATACCTTCATGTAATCCTAAATGGGCAATATTTTCTTCTGGTTTTACAAACATAATATGTATTATACCATAGCAATATAAAAAGTACTCACAAACTGTGAGTACTTTTTATATAATTTTAAATTATAAACAAGTAATAGAAGCAATGGAGTCACCAGGTCTTAATTTCATTATTGTCACACCCTGGGTCTGACGTCCAGATGTAGGGATAGATTTCAGATCAACACGGATAACTTGGCCTTTCTGTGATACTGCAATAATTTCATTCTCTTCACCAACTATTTTGGCTACAATCAACTTTCCTGTTTTTGGTGTAACTTTGGCTGTTTTTATACCTGAACCCCCACGCTTCTGAGTTTTGTATTCTTTTATATTGGTCTTCTTACCCAAACCATTTGAACTAAGAGTGAGTAACCCTAGCGCAGTTTCCCCTTTCTTTATTTTATCAACACCAATTACCATATCACCCTTACCAAGTTTAATAGCCCTTACGCCACCAGCTCCGCGTCCCATTTCACGGACATCTGCTTCTTTAAATCTTATAGATTGTCCAAGGGTTGTAGCAAGCATAACATCATCACCTTTAGCTATTGCAAGTACCGCCTGGAGCTCATCCCCTTTGTCGAGCTTAATAGCAATTAGACCACTTCGTCTAACATCTTTAAAGCTCTCAGCTGATACTTTTTTAGCAACACCCATCATGGTCACAAGCATTAGATGCTCGATTGTGCTTTTAGTTTCTTTATCTATTGGTAGGATTGATGTAACTTTTTCGTCACCTTCAAGTGAGATAAAGTTCATTATGGATTTACCTTTCGTTGCGCGCTTACCTTCTGGAATATCATACATTTTTATCTGATATGCTTTTCCACGATTAGTAAAGAAAAGTAAGTCGCTGTGAGTATTTGCAGAAACGAGCATAGTAACAAAATCTTCGTCTTTTGTTTCAATATCGATAACCCCAACTCCTCCGCGCTTTTGAGCTCTATATTCACCTGGATCAGTACGCTTTACGTACCCACCCTTTGTAAATACAAGTACTGATTCTTTTTCAGGAATAAGATCTTCTTCGTTAATAGCTTTAACACCGCCCTTGATAATACGAGTACGGCGGTCATCAGCGTATTTATCTCGGATTTCTTTTAACTCACTTGCAATAACCTTTCGCATTTTCGCTGGTGATGCAAGTAGTGACTCAAGTTCTTTTATGAGTTCTTGTTTTTCTTTGAGTTCGAGTTCTACATTTTTTCTCTCAAGTCCCGCAAGCTTCTGAAGCTTCATCTCAAGGATTGCTGTTGCTTGAAGATCAGAGAATTTAAATTCTTTCATCAAATTTAATTTAGCAACTGCTGTATCTTTTGAAGCACGGATTACAGAGATAACTTTATCAATATGATCAAGTGCTTTCTTGAGTCCCAGTAAAATATGCTCACGTTCTTTTGCCTTTCGTAAGTCATATTCAGTGCGACGACGCACTATCACAACTCTATGGTCTATAAAAAGAGATAGCAAACTCTTTAAAGAAAGTGTTTGGGGCACACCATCAACAAGAGCTACGATATTGAAGTTGAAAGATTGTTCTAGTTGAGTATGTTTGTATATATAATTCAAAACTTTCTGAGGGAAAACTCCAGATTTAAGATCGATAGCTATGCGGATATCTTTTGCAGACTCGTCACGCAAACCTTTGATGCCTTCTAATTTTTTCTCCTGAATTAGTTCTGCGATTGACTCAATAAGGGAAGACTTATTCACACGGTAAGGTATTGAGGTGATAATAATCTGAAATGTTCCAGTTTTTTGCTCGACGATTTCTGCCTCGCCCCTAGTCACTACGCCACCACGACCAGTTGAGTATGCATGTATAAGGTCTGATTGACCGTACACAAGACCTCCGATTGGAAAATCTGGACCTTTGATAAATTCCATTAGATCTTCAGTAGTTGCATCTTTATTATCAATCAAGTGAATTGTCGCATCTATAACCTCCCCTAAGTTGTGCGGAGGAATATTTGTTGCCATTCCAACAGCAATACCTAGAGTCCCATTTAAAAGTAAACTTGGAACTGCGGTCGGTAACACACTTGGTTCTTTTCTAGTTTGATCGTAGTTAGGCCTGAAATCAACAGTTTCTTTTTCAAGATCAAGAAGAAGTAGTGATGCTAAGCGAGCCATCTTTGCTTCTGTATAACGCATAGCTGCGGGGTTGTCTCCGTCTATAGAACCAAAGTTACCTTGTCCAAATATAAGTGGGTATCTGTATGAGAAATCCTGGGCCATACCAACCATAGAGTCATATATTGCTACATCTCCGTGTGGGTGATACTTTCCTAGCACATCTCCAACTACTGCAGCACTCTTACGAAAACGGCTCGAATGAGTAAGTCCCATTTCATTCATGGCATAGAGAATTCTTCGGTGTACTGGTTTAAGTCCATCACGAACATCAGGAAGAGCGCGGTCAGTGATGACAGACATAGCATAGTCAATGAAAGATTCTTTCATTTCACTACTAATATTTACACTCACAACATTTACATGTTCTTTTTTTTGTTCCTCTTTAGACATATTATTGGTTTATCTCTCTCTGTACTGGAATTAATTGGATTTGTTTATTATCTTCTTTTACAGTAGGAGCGTCTTTTGCACTAGCTGTTATATTTTGATAAGTATTGGAAATTGAATTTGCAAAAAGTTTAAATGGTTTTAGGTCATTGCTTGCTTGCTCACTAGTACGCTCATTAAAACGACCGCCCAAACTATACACCCATATAAAAACAACAACAGACATGCAGATTAAAAGAGAAAATGTTAGGATTTGTTTTCTTGATTCCTCAGTTTTTGATTGTAACTTTTTTACGTATGAGTTCATAAAATTAAAATATATTAAGATGATAACACGACTATCTCGCCTTCACGACCAACAAGTTCTTTTGCTTTGATTGTCAACTTATCAATCGGTGTAACTTTTTCCTGACCACCTTCTTTTAGAAACGCTTTTAGAGTTTTATCATCATAGTCCATTGGGATAATAATCTTTGGCTCAAGAGAAACTGCAAGCTTGTACGCTTCAGACGGAGAAACTAAATCATTATTACCAACTGGAACAAATAATATATCTGGTGATTCTATTTGTCCAATGACTTCGGCTGAAAGTTTTGCATCTGATATTGCACCAAGAAAACAAATGGAAATATTTTCAACCGTTAGTGTATATATAGTATTGATATATTTTTTCCCACCGAGTTCTGTATTTGTAAGAATTCCTTTGATAAAAATATCTTTGATTTCATAGTCACCTGGTCCGCGTACTTCAAAAGGCACAGTCTCACCATGAGTAACCATTTCAAAACCATTGTAATCTGGATGATTGATAGTAGAAAATGCGATAGCTGATCCAAATCTTGATGGACTAACTCCACTTTTAGAATCTTTACTGATTGGGTTAAAAGCAAGAACCAAGTCCCCTTGGCTTATTTTAAAGAATTGCTTGCCCAAATACGTAATAATCATGGGGCTATTATAGCAAATTTTAACTAAATTTAAAAGTATTCTACAACAAAAAAGACCCCTTGTTTTAGGGTCTTTTTTGTTGCTCTGTTTCTAGACTTTTAACTTTGCAACGACAACATTACGAATAGCATTTGTATATCTACCACAAGAATAAATAGTAAGTATAGATTCTGTTGTTTGATCTTCAACTTCTATCTGATCAGGTTTAACTGTCTTAACTTCAGATACTATATAAGTGTATTTAACACCCTTCCAGGTTACCTCAATTTCATCCCCGGCTTTCATTGTATCTAATTCAAAGAAAGTAGATTTAGATTGACTTCCATTACGTGAGTAATATGCATGTCCAACAAGTACAGTATTCCCTCCTTTGTCAGGAGTCGATGGGCTTCCTGGAGAAATCATAGCTTCACGGAAAAGTGCATCGATTGTTGGTAATTGTAAGATGTGCTTGTTAATACCTAACTTTTTTATAACCAAACTATTACCTTCTTTACCAGCAACTGAGTTTGCATTTCTGTTTGTTGAAAGACGTGTGTTATCTGGTTTTGCAAGTCCGCCAGTTTTCTGGAGCATACATGGACGACCAGTAGCCTCACCACATGCGATTTGTGTCGCACCGAGAACTTGAGGCACTGGAGCTATAACAGGAGCTGGAGTAGGTGCTGGCAAACTACAAGGAGCACCTGGCATACAACCACCTCCACCACCTCCACCACCTGAAGGAGGAGTTACAATTGGAGCAATCACACAGGTAGGGCAAGGAAGTCCAGCACCGAGTTCTTGCCAAATAGAAGAATCGTATGACGCAGGGTTTGCGACATTGCCATCAAGATGACAATCTGGATCGAGATCATCGATATCTCCAACACCGTCATTGTCTATACCGTCTGAACATTCTGGCACTCCAGGAACAGCGTATGTTTCGTTTGCAACATAACTAAAACCTGCCACTAATACAAAAACTAAAACAAAAATACTTAGATATTTTTTCATAAAAATTGGGTAATAAATTAATAAAATAATTGATTAGATCAAAACCTAATGTGTGCGCAGTATAAACTATTTTCTAAAAAAGTCAAGATGAGAGTGATTAATAAAAAAACCGCCTCCAATGGAGACGGTTCCTGCTTTGCGCAGGTATGTTGCTAAAATGAAAAAGAAGCTAAAATAATCTGATCACCTCCTTTTCAGTTTTTAAAATTAATAGCTGATTTTGTTTTTCAACTATAATTGAAAATCCTGAAAATGTTTTCAATCTCTGCCCAGCCATATTGTAAAGCACCGCTGTTGTTTTTACAGGAAAGATCACTGTAAAGTAACTTCCCTGGTTTAAAACGGTGGCACTCTTCATTTTCTGGTTGATCACCACGGTGTTGGAATATTTATTTCCAATTTTCATGCGGTAATACGCACTCTGGAAGAATTGAAGATCCGTGAACTTATTATCGCCAGCTACTGTATGGATTGGTATAAAACTTCTACCGTCCGTGCTTTTTTCCAAAATTGAGCCGTCTGGTGTGTTTTCCCACCCAACTGTTGGTGGACTTTGGTTGATCACTTTAAGCTCAGGACCAATTGGCAATACTACAGAAGGGCACCCTTTTACCAGATCCGTAAAATTTGATGCTCGGGGTGTACCAGAAGGAAATGCTGTTGAAAAGTTACCTCCCATCAAGTAGCAAGGACATTCACCAGTATAGGAGATATAATTTACTGAGGACGAAGCACCTGGTGTTAAATAGAGACCTGTAGATAAATTGGTCCAGCTGTTTGACACAAAGTCGTACTGAGCAACTGTTCCACCTGCAGGTGTCGTTCTTGGACTACCAACGTAGATTACTTTACTTTCGTTGATAATATTACCAATAAGAACATCCTGAGGATTAATACCAAAACCTGATCCTCCTGCTGCAGAAAGTGCATAAGTAACAGGATTAAATTTGAAGGCTCCAGATGACAGACCAGCCGGTGGTGTAGGATTAGTTGAACCAATAAGGCCTATCCCATTCATTTCACAATAAGTAGCAGTAAAGACAAATGCGTCGTTATCTGCTGCAAGGTCAGTAATAATATTGGTGGAAAGATTTTCAATAAAACCCTTCTGAGCAATATCAATTCCTCCGTTTCTACGGTTAAAATATCCCAGGTGAATCACTTCACCTTGTGATGTTACCGCAACTGTAGTAAGTTTTGCTATCCCTGTTAAGGGAGCAGCAAGTGACGGCATTAAGTCGGCTCTGGGTGTGACAACACCATTGGCTGGATTCAAATCCGCAACCCACGGAATTGCAATACCATTAATTTCAATAGGTAAAGCAGCATGTGAGTTATTCCAAACTCTTATTTTACCGTTAGGTAAAAAAGTTGCGCCAGATATTTGTGATGTATTTTTATTTACCCCTGTATATACAAACAAGTTACTCACTGTATATATACTCTCCGTTATATCTGGCAAAACAAAAATACAGTTATTCCCGGTGCTTGTACTTATAGTGTTTCCATAAACCCAGCTTGTATCTTTTCTTTGCGTACTTTGAGCAAAACCCAAGAAACACGCAAAATTACTTGTTGCTAAGTTTATATCATTCACGGTGACAGCCTGTTGGATTCCTCCGCCAAAGCACCCTTGTACCCTTACTAAATAATTCGAGGCACCATTATTAAGGTTTGATTGTGTGGTATTTATTACGATTGTTCCTGAACCTCCGTAATATAAACCACGAACCGCACCTTGTGTATAAGCGGGTGTTGTTGCCGGTGCACTATATGATAAGCCTTGTGCAAAGGCTCCTGTTGAGTACGTAATCGCAATCAACAAGTAAGTAAACATCTTTTTCATTTTGTTTTTTGAATTTAAATTTTTATTTTTCAGAGGATATCCCCTCTTTTACTTGCAAAAGTATGTAAGCAAAAGAGAGAATATCCTAAGTCAAAAAACAAGTTTTCAAAGAAAACAATTTGGGCTAAAACTAACATAAAAACCCTTAAAAGTCAAGGTTATATTGTAATTGCAAAATTGTCTTATATATAGTATAGTTTCCCCATTACAAGCCCAGATTGAGATTAACCCTTCGGTTGTAGTTTGGATAGCCAAACACATAAAGAAGACCCTCAGACTGTGCCGCAATAGTGCGGTTTTTTTAATGGAAATATGGCAAAAAAAGCAGTAGAAAAAGAAGTTATAGATAGTATCGCCGAGAGTGCGAAGGTTGAGCTTTCAAGTATTGGTAAAATGCTTGATAAGGCAGACCTCCCACCCACAGTAGATGCTCTAGTAGAAGGACCAGTGATTTCAATTCAGAAGTCATCAGTTTACATTGATCTTGCACCGTTTGGTACAGGTATCATCTACGGACGTGAATTTATAAATGCAAAAGATATCATCAAGAAAGTAAATATTGGTGATGTTGTTAAAGCAAAAGTAGTTTCAACTGATAACGAAGAAGGTTATATCGAACTCTCACTCAAAGAAGCTAAGCAAGCTCTTATCTGGAGTGAAGCTGATAAAGCTATCAAGTCAAAGATGCCACTTGAACTTACTGTCAAAGAAGCAAACAAGGGTGGACTTATTCTTGAGTGGCAAGGTATCCAAGGATTCCTTCCTGCTTCACAACTAAAAAGTGAACATTACCCTCGTGTAGAAGATTCTGATAAAGATAAGATCTTGAAAGCTCTAAAGATGCTCGTTGGCAAGCGTATCTCTGTAGTCATGATCTCAGCTCTTCCAAAAGAAGGTAAATTAATCTTCTCTGAAAAAGACAACAACCCAGAAGAACGCCAAGAGATAATCGGTAAATACGCTGTCGGTGATGAACTTGAATGCTCAGTCGCTGGAATCGTAGACTTCGGAATCTTCCTAAAGATTGAAGAAGGTCTAGAAGGACTAGTACACATATCTGAAATAGATTGGGGTCTAGTGGAAGATCCACGCTCAATGTTTAAAGTTGGTGAGAAAGTTAAAGCAAAGATTATTGAAATCAAAGAAGGAAAAATCTCTCTTTCAATCAAAGCTCTTCGCGAGAACCCATGGCATGAATTTGAAAACACTCTAAAGAAAGGAGACATAATCTCTGGAGTAGTTATCAAATTCAACAAACACGGAGCACTTGTTTCTATCAAGCAGGGTGTTGCGGGACTAGTCCACAACTCAAGCTTCGGTTCTGAAGAAAAATTGAAGAAAACTCTTGAACTCGGAAAGACTTATGATTTCCAAGTTACTCTCTTTGAACCAAAAGATCAGCGCATGACTCTTGTCTTCCTCGAAGACGGAAAGAAAGCTGAATAGGTTCTCAACTAAAAAATCCCTTGCATGAGGGATTTTTTAGTTGAGCAAGCCTTTATTCCAAACAAGAAGAAATCCAGGGTGAAATTTTTCACCATTCTTAATCATTTCTCTTATCTTTTCTAATGAAAAAAAATCAACTTTCTCTACTTCTTCTGAATTGGGATGAAATTCGCCGTTATAGATAGTTTTAAAAATAAAAACATGCTCTTCTCGAGTAATCGACGGGTCCCATGCTTTATAAGTTAAATTATCTTCAGCGATAAATTCTGGATTTATATCAATACCTAATTCTTCTTTGGCTTCTCTTTTTGCAGCAGTTAAAGGATCTTCTCCTTCATCAATCGAACCACCTACAGAGAAATCCCAATGTAATGGAAATGAATCATCTTTACCAGCACGTAATTGCAGAGCTAATTCATTTTTACTATTAAGTATAAAAATAACAGAGATTGTTTTATATTGAATCATGATTTAATTATACAAACTCATTGCTTTTGGGTGGCCATCGGATGAGATCATGATTATAATTTCTGCGACTTTTTTGGATATCTTTTTTAATTCTTTTAGTTCATCGTCTTTAAATTCACCAAGAAGAAACTTCAATACTTTGTCTTCCCCACTTGGTTTCTTTAATTTACCTGTTGGAGTTTGTGGAGATACTCCAATACGTATACGTACAAACTCTTGCGATTTAACTTTTTTTATTATTGATTGCACTCCATTGTGCCCACCACTTGATCGATTAAAGGATATCTTCAAACTTCCAACTGGGATATCTAAGTCATCATAGATAACTACCAAATTTTTCAATTTCTTTTTGTCATCTATCACTGGCGCAACAGCATTCCCTGAATTGTTCATAAATGTTTCAGGTAGCATGAAGTCGAATTTTTCTTTTTCAATTTCACCTTTTGCGCGGAGAGATTTTGTTTTCATATCAACTTTCCAATCCGAAAAGTCATTTGCTTTTGCAATATATTCCAAAACAATTCTCCCAGCATTGTGGCGAGTCTTTACGTATTCTTCTCCTGGATTTCCAAGTCCAACGATTAACATAAAGCCAATTATATCACAGTAATAAAAATGTTTATGATTTCCTGAAACTTGCGCAGGCGGGTAGCCGAGCAGAGAAATTTTGAAGCTTCAAAATATCCGTGTTCAGGAAATCATAAACATTTTTATTATTTACATATCAGGACACGTAAATATCTATTCTGTCAATAGCACTTCCGTGTTAAAATAATCCACATATGGAAAACAATGTTGAACAAAAGCCTCAGACAAATATGCTAGCTCCAGAACCGAAATGGAAAAAACATGCTCGAGACGCTTGGGATCTTGTAAAATTTGCGATTATCGCCCTTGCTATCGTAGTACCTATCAGGATGTGGATAGCTCAGCCATTCGTAGTATCTGGTGACTCGATGGTCCCTACTTTCCACAATGGTGAATACCTTATAGTAGATGAGATATCTTATATAGTAGGTACTCCAAAACGTGGCGACGTTGTGATTTTCAAATATCCAAACGATCCATCACGATACTTTATAAAAAGAATTATTGGTCTTCCAAATGAAGAAGTAAATATAAAAAATGGTGAGATCACAATCAAGAATAAAGAAAATCCAGATGGATTTAAATTGACTGAGCCTTACCTAAATGAAAAATTCACTACCACAGAAAATCAAAAAATTGGTGACGAAGAATATTTCGTAATGGGAGACAATCGCAATCGTAGCTCCGATTCACGTTCATGGGGACTCCTCCCTCGTGAGAATATGACAGGCCGAGCATTTTTAAGATTGTTACCAATCAAAAAAATATCTTACTTACCAGGTTATTATCAAGAAGCTAAATAATATGAGCACAGAAAAGAAAAAATCAAATAAAGAACCCCTACAATCTGTTCGTGGAATGCGTGACATTTTAGATGAACAATACTACCAATTCCAAGGCTTCTTTGAAAAAGCTCAGGAAGTGGCAGTGTATTACGGATTCAAACCTATTGATACACCGATAGTTGAGCATGAAGGTGTATTCACATCATCTATCGGTATTGGTACAGATATCGTAGATAAAGAGATGTACACTCTAAAGACAAAAGGTGGTGATCACCTTGCTCTTCGCCCTGAACACACTGCAGGCCTAATGCGTAGCTATATAGAGCACGGCATGCAAGCTCTCCCTCAACCTGTATTATTTTATAATTACGGACCTATTTTCCGACATGACAATCCTCAGAAAGGTCGTTACCGCCAGTTTTGGCAGTTTGATATGGATGCCATCGGAAGCGAGAAGAGTATCTTGGATGCACT
>JBGAUR010000017.1:0-14381 GCA_044228545.1 Minisyncoccia bacterium
CATCTGATAGTAATTCTTGGCAGAAACCACAACCTAAAAAAGAAGTCCCAGAAGAAGTTTTAAGAAAAATATTAGAGGAATAACTTTATGAAAGTCGTTGGTAGAATTTTAAAGTTTATACCATTTGGATTAGTTGTATTTTTATCACACTTCTATATTACAAGTGCCTCTTTTGAAATCACAGAAGTGATGTATGATCTCGATGGTACCGATACGGGTCGTGAATGGGTTGAAGTATATAACAATGGTAGTGAAAGTACAGATTTTTCAAAATGGTATTTCTTCTCTGACAACACAAAACATTCTCTAGTTCCACAAAGTGAATCAAATATACCTGCTGGTGGGTATGCTGTTATAACTCAAGATGCGTCAAAGTTTAGAGCTGACTGGCCAAATTATTCTGGACTTCTTTTCGATAGTAGTTGGACAGGATTAAGTAACGATGGAGAGACTATTGCTCTAAAAGACCCTGATTTAAATATTGTAAGTGAGATTTCTTTTACTTCAAGTCAGGGTGGAGCAGGGGATGGGAATTCGCTTCAAAAAATAAATAGTTCCTGGGTCGGAGCAATTCCTACACCAGGAATGCAGAATCAATCGAGTGGCGGAGGTTCAGGTGGTAGTGGTTCCGGTGGTGGTAGCCCAAGCCCAAATATAGAACAAAAACCTATTGCTAAAAAAGAAATTGAAGTACCACAAATAACAACAAACATATTAGCTAAAAATACAGCCTTTGCTGGGTTGCCTCTTAAAATTTCTTTCCGTACTACAGGTCTTAAAAAAGAACCAATAGTATTCGGAAGGTTTGCCTGGAACTTTGGCGATGGGACTAGTTTCTCCCTAAGTGAGCAGAAAGATTTTGAACATATCTATGCTTACCCAGGTGACTATGTTCTCTCTTTGTCTTATTATTCAAATCCTTACGCAGAACTTCCAGAAGCAACTGATAGAATTATTGTAAAAATTTTACAACCCGAAATTTTTATTAGTTCAGTGGGTAGTGGAGTAGATGCTTATGTCGAGCTTACCAATAACTCAACTTATGAGCTCGATCTATCTCATTGGAGTATAAAGAGCTACCTGCATTCTTTTGGTATCCCGAAAGGTACCACGATACTACAAAACAGTAAAATTAAAATATCTCCAAAACTCACAGGTTTCAATGGGGAGGATTTAAAATATTTAATGCTAGAAAATCGATCAGGGGAGTTAATCGCAACATATCCAAAAGTTACTAAATCAAATTACCCAAAGAGCAGTAACAACTTTATTAAGCCTGAAAGTAAAATTGATACAAATATAATTGATTTAAATAAACTTGGTGCAAGTGCGGCAAGTCCTAATCTATCTATATCAAGTAACGTGATCAGTATTATAGGCCTTGCTTTAATAATACTTGCCGGTATAATGACTGTTGTCTTGATAAAAAGGAGGACAAATGATTCTGATGAATTGGATAGTAATTTAAAAGCCTCTGATATCACCATTGTAGAATAGATAGTTTTTGATATAAAAATGAAAAAAAATAAAAAACCAGACGATACTTCTTGGAATAGTGTAGCTAATTGGTACGATGAGTTGCTGACTACTAACAACGATAGTTACCAGGCTAAAGTAATAGCTCCTAATCTGATTAGGATTCTTGATTTAAAAAAAGGTGAAAATCTATACGATCTTGCTTGTGGGCAAGGTTATTTCTCAAATCTTTTTTATAAGAATGGAGCACAAGTAGTAGCTTCTGATTTATCTAAAAAATTAATTGAAACGGCCGTTAAAAATTATCCTAAAGAAGTAAAGTTCTATACAACTAAAGCCGAAAAGGCGCCATTCCTAAAAGATTCATCTGTTGATACTATAGTTATTGTTTTAGCTATACAAAATATTGAAAATGTTAATGAAGTTTTTAATGAATGTAAACGCGTTTTAAAAAAAGGCGGTAGGATAGTGATGGTTCTAAACCATCCAAGCTTTAGAGTTCCACAAGGAAGCGATTGGTATTTTGAAAATGGTGTTCAATATAGAAAAGTAGGACAGTACTTATCCGAATCAAAAATATCAATAGACATGACTCCAGGAGAAAAAAATCCTCACAAAAAGATAAAAACGATATCATTTCATAGGCCCCTACAATACTATGTAAAATTACTATCCAAGAATGGTTTCGCTCTTTCAAGACTTGAAGAGTGGATTTCTCATAAAAAAAGCCAACCAGGCCCTCGCCAAAAAGCTGAAGACATAGCCCGCAAAGAAATCCCAATGTTTATGTGCATAGAAGTTAAGAAATCGTAGTCTCTTAAAACTAAACAAAAGTAAAATTCTGAGTCAGCGTCGGAGCCCCCGTAGAGAGGGTAAAGATGCGAAGAATTTTACTTTTGTTTAGTTACTCCAATTTCTCAAGAGCTTTTGGAATTTTCTTAAAATCTTTTTTTAAGGTATCTCGCATACCGCCGTTGTAAAGTGCTGCTGCTGGGTGATAAAGGGGGAGAAATGCCTGCTTCTTTCCAAGTTCTGCTATATTTTTTATTAACAATTTCCCATGTACTTCAGATATTTTATTTTCTGGGAAAAAACGGAGCATAGAGTGCCTACCTAAAAAGACTATGAGTTTCGGATTTATTATTTTTAACTCATTTATAAGCCATTCATTGCAAGCCTCTTTTTCTTCCTGTTCTGGGTCACGATTGTTTGGTGGACGATATTTTACAATATTTGTTATATAAATATCTTCACGTTTCATCTCAATATCTTCAAGCATTTCATTTAAGAATTTTCCAGCTGCTCCGACAAATGGGGTACCCTCAATATCCTCGTTTTTTCCTGGTGCTTCACCTATAAATACTATCTCACTGTTAGCATTTCCACTTCCAAAAACGGCTTGAGTCGCAGTTTTTTTCAACCCACACGTGCAGTGTTCTTGCCAGTAAGTATTGAGTTCCTCTAGCTCTTCTTTTTTATTCATTACTTAAGTATTGTAATATCTGCACCGATTTTGTTAAGTCTCTCTGCGATTTCTTCGTAACCACGATTAATCATGTATACATTTCGGAGTACAGATGTACCTTGGGCTCCCAGCATGCCTATTAGTATTATCATCGCAGGACGAAGGGCTGGTGGGCAGACAACCTGTGCTCCTTTTAATTGTGTTCCGCCTTGAATATATACTCTATGTGGGTCAGCAAGGGTTACGTCTGCACCGAGTCTATTTAACTCTGTGAAATATATTGCACGGTTCTCATACACCCAGTCGTGGATCATGGTCTGACCTTTTGCTTTTATAGCAATAGGGACAAAGAAGGGAAGATTGTCCATATTTATTCCAGGGTAAGGATTAGCATGAATTTTATCTTCTAATGCAACTAGTTTTGATGGCAATATTTTTATATCTACTAGATTTGTCCTATTATTATATGATTTATATTTTTTTAATATCTTATATTTTAAATTCATCCTCTTTAATTTTTCAAGTTCCAAAGACAAGAAATCAATCGGACACCTTGTAATAGTTAGTTCTGAGTCAGTAGCTACTGCTGCTGATATAAACATCATTGATTCAATAGGGTCTTCACTATTTGAATATTCTACATCCATATCGATATCTTTCACTCCATGAATTACCATAGTACTAGTACCAATACCCTCAATCTTTACTCCTAGTTTTTCAAGGAAAAAACAAATCTCTTGGACCATGTAGTTACCACTACCAAAAGACATAGTTGTTTTTCCAGGGATCTTTGCAATAGCTGTAAGAATATTTTCACATGCCGTATCGCCAGCCTCGTACATAACTATATCTGCAGGCTTAAGCTTTTGAGCTGTTATATCATAAGTCGAGTTGGTCGTTTTTATTTTTACTCCAATATCTTCAAGCGCGTAAGTATGAGCTGAAATTGTACGCTTACCAAGTTTACATCCAGAAGCGTGAGGGATAGAAAATGAAGGCAACAAGTGAATAAGTGGACCAATCAACATTATTATTGAGCGGGTCTTAATAGCCGAATCAACATTGATTTTATCAAGCGCAAGTTTTTTAGGTGGAATAACTTGAACTGAATTTTTATCAATCCATTTAACTGTAACTCCAATACTTTCCAATATTTCAATAACTCGGTATACTTCTTCGATTCGTGCGATTCCATGAAGCGTAGTTTTACCTTTGTTTAGTAGGGAAGCACAAAGTAAACCAACTGATCCATTTTTAGAAAAGTTTGTTGTTATGCTACCGTGTAATTTTTTTCCTCCAACAATTTGAAAGTCTATTGAACTATTTATTGATATAATTTGGTGCTCAAGTATTTCACTTATTTTAGAGAGAAGTTCGGTTGTAAAATTTTGGTCTCCTTTTTCCATACGTGCTACAGCACTCTGGGATGTCCCCAGCTCCTTGGCAAATGCTCCTTGAGTAAGACCACGTCTTTCACGTAGTTCTTTTATAAAAAACCCTATTTTTTCTTGTTCTTTTTGTTTTTTCATTGTGGTTAAATATATTACTATTTGCTTACTATATATCATATATGATATAATTGCAATATGATTGAAGTACAGGAATATGTGGATATCAAAGAACACACTACTTTTAAAGTTGGTGGCAAATTCCGATATTTTATAGAAGTTTCAAACCCTCAAGAACTTCCTGAAGTTTATAATTTTGCAAAAGAAAAAAATTTACCTGTACACGTACTTGGTGGAGGATCAAATATGGTTTTCCCTGATGGAATATATGAATGTGTCGTAGTTAAAATTGAATTTTGTAATTTTGAACTAGTAAATGAAGCAGATGAATACGCAGATTTGAAGATTGGAGCGGGAGAGAATTGGGATTATGCTGTAAGTTGTGCTGTAGCTGTTGGGCTCTCAGGTATTGAAGCCATGTCTGCAATTCCGGGAACAACTGGCGCAACCCCAGTTCAAAATGTAGGAGCTTATGGGCAGGAGATAAAGGATACATTAATTTCAGTAGATGTATTCGACACAAAAGACGAAAAGCTGAAAACTCTTTCGAACGAAGAATGTGACTTTTCATATAGGAATAGTATTTTTAAAGGAAAAGAAAAAGGCAGGTATGTCATAATAGCTGTTACACTAAGGCTTTCAAAACTACCTCCCTCTATTCCAAACTATCCAGGAGTTAAAAAATATTTCTTGGAAAAGAATATTAACAGCCCTACACTACTACAAATTCGTGAAGCCATTATTGATATAAGGAAGAATAAATTACCAGATCCAAACGAAATATCAAACGCTGGATCATTTTTCAAAAATCCTATGGTCAGTAAAGATATTGCAAATAAAATAAAGAAAGACTATCCAAAAGTGACACTGTTTCCAAGTGGGGATTTAGTAAAAGTCCCAGCAGGCTTTCTTATCGAAACTGCAGGACTGAAAGGTAAAGACTTTGGTCCTATATCTATATATAAGAATAACGCCCTAGTTTTAGTAAACAATGGCAAAGCAACTCGTGCTGATGTTACAAAAGTAAAAGATGAAATAATAAAAATAGTCTACGAAAAATTTGGTATCACTCTTGAACCTGAACCTGAGTTTGTCTAAAGTATAAATCCATAGTATATTTCTTGTATTGCCGGAGTGGCGGAATTGGTAGACGCGCACGACTCAAAATCGTGTCTCGCAAGGGGTGAGAGTTCGATTCTCTCCTCCGGCACAATGAAAAATAAACCCCTTTCTTATATAGAAATTTCTAAGAAAAATTTGATACACAATATCAAGCAGTTTAAACGTATTGTTCACAGAGGTACAAAGATTGCCGGAGTGGTTAAGGCCAATGCATACGGTCACGGAGATGTTGAAGTTGTTAAAATCTTAAATTCATATGTTGATTACTTTCAGATAAATAGTATTGAAGAGTTAGAAAAGATTAGACCTGTTACAAAGAAACCAATACTTTTACTCGGATATGTACAAAAGGAAGACATTAAAAAAGCAATAAAACTTGGCTGTATTTTGACTGTTTTTGATCTACATCACGCACTTCTCATAAACGAATCTGCACGAAAGCTCGGCGTAAAACAAAAAGTGCACATAGCGATAGATTCACATCTAGGGCGAGAAGGACTACTCCCTGCACAAATATCTACATTCTTAAAAGAGATCAAACAAATGAAAAATATATCTATCGACGGTGTATACGCTCACTTTGCAAATATTGAAGATACTACAGATTTTACTTACGCTTCCAAGCAAATAAAAGATTATGAAGATGTAGTTAAATTATTTAGAGACAATGGTTACAAAAATATCAAAACTCATATCTCAGCAACATCAGGAGTCCTTGCCTATGAAAAGTGGAAAGGATACAACAACATAGTCCGTATCGGTGTTGGACTCTATGGTATGTGGCCGAGCAAAGAGCTTGAGAAAATTTGGAAAAGAAAAATAGAGCTCAAACCCGTAATGAAATACGTCACTCATGTAGCTCAAGTAAAAAATATTCCAGTTGGTGAATCTATCGGCTACGGTACTTCATATACAACAAGAAAAAATACTACAACTGCAGTCATACCTCAAGGATATTCGAATGGCATTGTAAGAGCTTCTTCAAACAATGGGGAAGTCCTAATAAATGGCAAACTTGCCAAGATTATAGGTAGAGTGGCTATGAATATGATAGTGGTAGATGTTACAGATATAAAGGGGGTTAAGCCTGGGAGCGAAGTCATTGTTATTGGTACCCAAAAGGGCTTTACAATAACAGCCGAGGACGTAGCTAGTAAAACAGGCACTATAAACTACGAAGTTACCACTAGGATAAGTTCACTTTTGCCTAGGGCTGTCGCTTAGCTTGCAATTTAGGCCCTTTTATAGTATCCTATACCCACTATGTCACAAGATCGTCTGTTAAAACTTAAATGCACCGTCTGCAAGAACGGCAATTACTTTACTAGTAAGAACAAAAAGCTAGTTACAAAAAAGCTTGAAATGAAGAAATTCTGCAAGACTTGCAAGAAAAATACGAAACACAAAGAAGCAAAAATAACTGGATAAACAATAAAAAATACCTCAAAACGAGGTATTTTTTATTGAAAATAAAGCTAAAAAGTGTATACTACCCACATTGGGCGATTAGTATAGTGGTAGTACAACGGTCTCCAAAACCGTTGGCGAGGGTTCGATTCCTTCATCGCCCGCAGATTATGATTGAAGGTGGAATAAAAAATAATAAAGACCCTGATAAAATTCTTGGCTTTAGTGAAGTTAAAGAAGGTAATAGTATTCGATTTACTTGTATTTTAGATGAGCAAGAAGTTGGTTCAATATCGTTAACACCAATTTCTGATGGTATATATACAATAGGGGGTCTTTTTGTTGATCCAAAAAATCGCGGTAAAGGTATTAGTTCGCAACTTGTAAAAACTGTTAATGAGTTTTTAGATAAAAATCACGCTGTGGGTAAATTAGTTAATACAATAAAAGGTGATTCCGCAGTAGTATACGAAAATAATAAATGGGTTAAAGGCGAATTTAAATCTCAAGGTGCCTATGGTGGTTATGAGTATATATACGATGCAAGTAAAAATTAAATATACTTACTTAACCTATTTTTTCTTGGATCTAACCAAGTAATATTTTTATCTCTTTTAAACCAAGTTTTTTGGCGTTTGGCATAGTGCCAGATTTCAGTATTTAATTTCTCAATCATTTCTTGTTTGGTTATTTTACCTTGTAGATAAACTGCTCCATAGCGGTATTCAAGTCCAAGCATTTCCATACGCTTCCAGGATACTCCACTATCATGGAGCTTTTTTATTTCTCGGAGCATTCCTCTTTTAATACGAGCAAGTAAGCGAGCTTTTATTTTCTCTTTTAAGATTTCATCCGGTAGGGTTAGGCCTATTTTTGTCACTTTGTATTTCGATTGTGATTTTACTTTAGGAACTTTGCCGAGAGCTTTGGCTATCTCGATTGCACGTATTAGTCGGACTTTATTATTTTTATCAATACTTTTTGCACGACTCTTATCGAGCTTTTTTAACATTTCAAAAAGTTTTTCTACAGATTTTTTTGATAGAGTTGACCTGAGCTTTTCGTTCGGCTCTACTTCTGGAAGGATCACTCCGTCTACAACTGCATCTATATAGAATCCTGTTCCACCACAGATTA
Source organism: Minisyncoccia bacterium (assembly GCA_044228545.1). GTDB lineage: Bacteria > Patescibacteriota > Minisyncoccia > Phycocordibacterales > UBA9973 > UBA8515. The sequence goes on from JBGAUR010000017.1 coordinate 8,116, forward strand.
TCGGAGTTTTTCCTCGGGCTAATATATCTTCTATTTTTTTATCAGCGAGTTTTTTGAAATCACTAACAGAAAAAACTTTTTTAGGAGAAGTAACATCAAGCAAATAATGGGGAACACCTCGCATTTCTTTCTTTGTAATTTTTCCAGTACCTAAATCCATCCCTTTATATACTTGCCTTGAATCGGCAGAGATTATCTCACCGTCTATTTTTTTTGCTATTTGCACAGCAAAATCACTCTTACCAGTGGCAGTTTGACCTAATATGACTATAATTTTTGGCTTCTTATTCATTGAGCTATTTTATTGAATTATTGTTCCATAAAAATATGAAATTTTTTGCTCTTTACCCTCTCTACGGGGGCTACGACGAGCCTCAAAATTTCATATTTTTATTACACTCTCATATTCGCATAAAAGATGTTTTTTTGCTATATTATCTGCATGTCAATCAAAAGTTTTTTAACTGAAAAATTAATACGTGCCAAGATGAAGAACTTGCCGAAAGCTCAGCAAGATATGTTCATCAAGCTTATCAACGAAAATCCAGAATTATTTAAAAAGATTGGTGATGAGGTAAAAGCTCTCACAAAGAGTGGTACAAGTGAAATGACAGCTACAATGCAAGTTATGCGCAAATATCAAGCCGAGATTCAAAGAGCAATGCTTGGATAATAAATCAAAAACCCGACGCATGTCGGGTTTTTGATTATTTCTTCTTTTTTCTACCAGCAGCCTTTTTTGCAAGCATTTCTTTTTTGATTGCAAGTCTCTTCTTTGTTTTCTTTGAGTGTCTTGATTTCTTGTGCGGGTGAAGTGATGTAGCTCTTTTTGCCATCTTGTTTTAACTGTTTATTTATAATGTTTATATTGTACTTTATTTGCATCCAATATCAAAGTTCTCATGAATTTTATTAGTGGTATAATAGTAATATGACGAAAGATAAGAAAAATATGCACAGGTTATTTTTATATGTAGGAGCCTTGATTATATTCATAGTCGTCGCAGTTCTTATATTTACCCAAAATAAGAAAAACCAATCTACAAAAGTTGTTGCTTGTACACAGGAAGCGAAGCTATGTCCAGACGGTAGTTCAGTGTATCGTTTTGGTCCACAGTGTAACTTTGCTGATTGCCCGGCTGCCCCTGAACCAAAGAAAGAAGAAGAGCAAGTTGTAAAAGAGGAAGTTTTAGGTACTAAATTTACTACTATAAATAAAAAGGTTGTTATTGCTGGTATGAGTGTGACACCACTTGAAGTCGTAGAAGACAGTCGTTGTCCAGCCGGAGTAAGTTGTATATGGAAGGGAACTGTACGGATAAAAGCAAAATTAGAAAGTGAGGGTAATACCACTAGGACTTCAGAATTGTCTTTTGGAAACTCTGTAGTTTTTGGTGACAAGAAAATTACATTAGTGACCGTTAATCCTCCGGCTATATCAAATTTGATAATAAATAAATCCGATTATGTTTTTGAGTTTTCGGTTTCAAACAATGCAAAGGAATTATTAGTAAGTGGAATCCTAGATGGTATCATGACTATAGGTCCTATCTGTCCTGTAGAGAGAATAGATAATCCTTGTAAACCTACACCTCAAATGTTTGCAGAGAGAAAAATTGCTGTATACAAAAGTGATCCAAAAATATTAGTTAAAACTCTAACACCAGATGCAAATGGAAGATTCTCGGCGACCTTACCAGCTGGAGTTTACTATGTTGAATTAGTAAATCCCATTTCCTCTCCTATGACCGTTCTTGGTGTGCCAGCAACAGTAACAATCCAGAAAAATTCTACTTTTCGTATCGATATAAATATTGATACAGGTATAAGATAAAATTATATGAATAATTCTTACAATTGGTATTCAACATTAATCAAGCCCACTTGGTCACCCCCGAGCTTTCTTTTCGGACCAGTTTGGACTGTTCTTTATATACTGATCGCATATAGCTTTGGAACGGTATTTTATAAAGTTATAAAGGGGGATTTACCAGCTATAGTTGCTCTACCATTCGTATTAAACCTTATATTTAACTTTGCCTTTACACCACTTCAATTTGGACTTAAAAATAATCTGCTTGCCATGATTGATATATTGCTTGTGCTCGGGACCTTAATCTGGGCAATGTATGTGATCTGGCCATACATGAGGTCGATAGTTTATATAAATATTCCATATTTAGCTTGGGTATCGTTTGCAACAGTTTTACAAATTACTATTACTTATTTAAATAGATAAAATATATGAAAGGATTTCACACAAATATAGAAAAAGATGGAGTTGAAAATAACAATTTTCGCAAAGTTCTGTACACTGGTAAACACAGCCAGTTGGTCCTCATGAGTTTAAAACCTCTTGAAGATATAGGTTCAGAAGTTCATCCGGACAATGATCAATTTTTCCGTTTCGAAAAGGGTACAGGTAAGTGCATTATCAACGACACAGAATATGAACTAAAAGATGGTGATGTGATAGTAGTTCCTGCTGGAGCAGAGCACAATATCATGAATACTTCAGCAAGTGAAGATTTGAAGCTATACACTATCTACTCTCCAGCTCATCATAAAGATGGTATTGTCCGGGCTACAAAAGATGAAGCTGCAGCTAATGAAGCAGAATTCGATGGCATCACAACCGAAGCCTAAATCCTACTGTGAGTATGTTCTTACATTGGACGGAGAAAATGTCCATCGTATTTACCATGATAAATATTATGGTTTTCCGATCAAAAATGACGAAGAGCTTTTTGAGCGTCTCGTACTTGAGATAAATCAAGCAGGACTTTCTTGGGATACAATATTGAAAAAGCAGAAAAATTTCAGAAAAGCATTTCACAATTTCAATATTAAAAAAGTTGCTTCTTATAAATCGCCGGACATTAAAAGACTTTTAGCCGACGCTGGTATTATCCGCAATAGATTAAAAATTGAGGCAACCATTCACAACGCTAACGTGATACTTGATTTACAAAAAGAATTCGGTTCATTTAAAAAGTGGCTTGATAATCACAATGGTAAAATCAAAGATGAATGGGTCAAGATTTTCAAGAAAACCTTTAAATTCACAGGCGGGGAAATAGTAGGAGAGTTTCTTATGAGTACGAGTTATCTACAAGGTGCGCATATTAAATCTTGCAAAGTTTATAAAGAAATAAAATCTAAAAAATAGATGCTACAAAAACTAAAAACACCAATCCTAATCATAACCATATTTACCATACTGATATTGCTGTGGAATTTATTTGATTTACCTTCTGAAGAAGTTTTAATAGGAATGATTAAGTCTTATTTTTCTAAATACGGCGTAGTTACAGTACTACTAGCTTCGATAATAGAAGGTATGCTCTTGGTTGGTTGGTATCTGCCAGGTGGATTGGTAATATTTCTAGGAGTTATTTTATCTGCTGGTGATCCATATAGAGCGGCTTTGTCTGTCGTGGCCACAATCGTTGGATTTTCTATCGCTTATACTTTCAATTACTTTTTGGGTAAACATGGTTGGTATAAAGTTTTGATAGTTTTTGGATTGAAGGGTTCACTAGAGAAAGCAGAAATTCAATTCAGTAAACATGGATATAAAACCATGTTCCTATCTTATTGGCAACCAAATCTAGCTGCACTTATCTCTACCGGAGCTGGTATTTTAAAAGCACCATTTGAAAAATTCTTTTTCTACTCTACTATAGCTACTGTTTTATGGTCATCATTTTGGGGAATTATTGCCTACATATTAGGGCAGAAAGTTTTATCTTACCTAGGGATAGTATTCTTCGGTATAATGATTGGATGGATCTTATGGATAATAATTTCTCATTATTATAATTTAAACAAAAAATAAAAATGGAAGAATCAATATTAAATTTTATCGGATTATTTATTTTAATTATGGGGTATGTCATTGGGCTCGGTGCAGTGACTGTCATTGATATACATGGATTCCTCGGCAGGAAGTCTAGCTACTGGACTGAGGCGACGACACGTACACACAAAGTTACCAAGCCTATGATCTGGCTAGGTACTATACTTGCGATTATTGGCGGGATTATATCTTTCTATAATGTTCCTTTTGTAGGAATACCAGTTTACTTGGCTTGTATTGCTTTTATTTTGATATTAAATGGAATCTTCCTTTCTTTTTATGTGAGTCCATTTTTGCTCGGACGTGAACGTGAAGGAAAGTCGGCTGAGTTACTTCCAAAATCTTGGCAAAATAAAATAATGGTTAGTCTGATTATTTCAGATCTAGGTTGGTGGGGAAGTTTAGTAATGGTTGTTTGGTATATTACATACAATTAAAAAGTCCCCCGCAGCAAAACTACGGAGGACTCGCAATATTTTAATTGGTAACTTTCCCTTTTATGTTACCTGACATCCCGCTCGGGATGTTGGTGACCTGGTCGGTCTTCATAAAAACAAGATACCATTTGTTGTTACTACCGATTTTTTTTACGACGGTTGGTAGTATTCCGACGGTGTTTTGTGGGTCGAACACATATTTCAGCTGCCAGTTTTTGTTGAGAACCAATACTTTTGTATCGGTGTTGAGGCTTGTTACCTCAAGTGTGAACTGGGCTTTATTAACCATAAAGGTGTCCTTGTCCAAAGGATTGTTTATAGTTAACTCCTTGAATGAGGCACCCACTGCCCACGTCTGGATACCCACACTATCCTTTTTCAGACCAAGGTTGTTGGTCAATATCAGGTCGTCTTTCTGATAAGACGAGCAACTGACTGGTGTTTTACCTTCATACCAGCTTCTATAAGAGCTGTTGATCAAGGCTCCCATATTTACAGCGCAACCGGGTTGAGCTGAAACTTCGCTTAAGTTTGGGTGGTACGGGTACTGCAGAATGCAGTTCGGATCATACTTACAGATGTGGTCCAAACCGGCTGCGTGGCCGATCTCATGGATAGATGAACCTGAAACATAGTTCAGGTTGTATCCCAACCAATCAGTGAATACGAATCCAGGTACTTCTTCATTTAGAAACATTGATCCTATGAATCCGTAACCGGCCATAGGCGGGAATAACCAACCCATATCTCTGGTTAAAATAATCCGTACCTTTTTTCCTGCTGGTCCGTTTGCAAAAACGGATTCGTTATTAGTAACAATAACATCATATTTTGCATAATCATTTCTGATTTGCTCCATGATGTTTCCTATACTAACAGGATCTAACCCTGAAGAGGGGCAGGTGAACGGGATACCTTCATTGAAGATATTTCCGGCTGGGAAGGAATGCCCATCCGTATCAATGAAAATGATACCTGTAACACCGGAAGTGTTATTGATACCAGGTTGGTTTTTTAAGGTTAGCCGGTTTTTAAATTCGGCTAGCCTTGCCCTGGTTTTTTCATAAGCCGGATTGTCATTTCCACATGCTGGTGGGATTTTTTGAGAGGATACAAATTCGTGTTTTTTTTCTGTGGTAGTGGGGTAAGATGTTAAGTTTTCCTTATTGCAAGATGCGATAAGAATAGCGATGGCTAATGCCGGGAATAACTTTTTCATCTTTTTTCGATTTAAAATTTACAATTTGGTTGACACATATTTTATCATAATATATCAATTATGTCAAATAAATTTATTTACAAAAAGTGCAATATGAGATATTTTTTGGTAATATCTCTTTATGTCACTATCAATCGGTATGGTCAGAGTACAATCCGACATCAGTTAAATAAGCCTTATAACGAAAGCCTAGAAAATTTCCCCGATGGTCTGAACACAATCCGACTTCCAGATTTTGAGCCCTATATTCCATTTGAATTTGAAATAGAACTACCTCCTAAGTATCAGAGAATCCCAAAGGATTACGATAAGATCTATCGTGAGTTTCATAAAGCTGCCTAAGTTGAAAATAAAAGTTAGACTAACTAATAAACCACATTATCGGGCTTGTACTTCATCACAAACACTTGACTTTTGTGTCATAATATCCTATACTAATTCTATAGTTCACTTAAAATCTAATGCGAGACACAAACATTGAAGGTCCAACAACAAACTATTTTGCTATTGAACCTAAACATTTTTACCTTCAATCCTATTTTAAATATCTTACAAAAAACAGGACCGAAGGGTCTTGTTTTTTGTTTTATAGGACGGTCGTCGTGAGATATTATTAGTTTATTTTTTTAAAATATGAGTAATTATACAGTTAGAATTGAGTTAGACAGCAACATTTACTCAGACTTTGAAATATTGCATAAAGCAATGGAGTTGAGTGGTTTTTCAAAAACCATAACAAATAGTAATGGTA
>JBGAUR010000018.1:0-13179 GCA_044228545.1 Minisyncoccia bacterium
AGTAATAAATAAATACACAAAAGATATAGTTAAAAAAGAAGGTATGATATTTATGAACTGGTCAGGCTCAGCTCTAGACTGGGAAAGGGCGGCAAAAGACGAAAAAATATTTATAAAAAATATAACAAAAAATCTTCGAGATGGAGAAATAATACTTTTACATGGATATCCTTGGACCACAAAGTATCTAGATAACCTATTAACAACTATTAAAGAAAAGGGTTTTGGTTTTGTAGATCCCGTAAATATAATTGAATAATATGAAAATAAGGACAACAATAATCATAATTGTATTTGTAGTATTAGGATTCACAACTGGGTTACTGGCTACAAAAATGTATCTCATAAAATCTAGTAATCAAACAGCGTCAGTAGTACTACCAACCAACAAATTAGTTGAGCAAGATTTGGTAGAAAAAAAACAACAAGAGACAAAATTATTTTTTGTAGGAGATATGATGCTCGACCGATCTGTAAGAACGTCGGTGGTAAAAAATTTCAATAATGATTATAATTCCCTTTTCATAAATCTACCTGAGTTAAAAGAAGCAGATATATTATTTGGCAACTTAGAAGGTGACGTTTCAGATACTGGAAACAACGTAGGCAGTAAGTACTCTTTTAGAATGGATCCTCTAGTGCTACCAGCGATAAAAGAGGCAGGTTTTGATATAGTTTCTTTTGCTAATAACCACGTAGGAGATTGGAACATAGCTGCTTTCACTGATACTATAAAACGTTTAGAAAGTAACCGCATACTAAAGACTGGTGCAGGATTAAACAAAAAAGAGGCGGAAGCACCAACTATAATAGAAAAAAACAATGTGAGATTTGGATTTTTAGCTTTCTCAGATGTTGGTCCAAACTGGATCGAAGCAACAGAAACTAAGCCTGGAATACTTCTCGCTAGTGACAATAGATTTGCTGAGATAATAAAGGGGGCAAAAGAAAAATGTGATGTATTGATTGTATCATTTCACTTCGGTGATGAGTATAAGAAGATTCATAATAATCGCCAAGAATTTCTGGCACACGCAGCAATTGACCATGGGGCAGATATGGTAATCGGCCATCACCCTCATGTTATGCAAGATATAGAAAATTACCGCGGTCGACCAATAGTATATTCTCTTGGTAATTTTATTTTTGATCAATATTTTTCTAAAGACACTATGGAAGGTATGTTGTTTAGCGTTACTTTCTCAGGGAAAGACATAAAAGAGACGAAAAGAAAGATAATTACTTTAAACAAAAAGTACCAACCTGAAGGAATATTTGACAACGAACAAAGTGTAATAGAAAAGAAATTTTGCCCTAAACCAGAAAAAGAGTATGAAGATTATTCCTATCTTGATGTTGGTCAAGATGTACCAATCCCAGATAAGACATATATCCCCTATGATTTGGTGTTACTAGATAAAGATCTAACAACTACTCCTAACTGCCTAAAAAAAGAAGCTAGTGATTCAATAAGAGAAATGATTAAGAAAGCAAAGGAAGATGGTTATGATATAAAGGTAACATCTGGGTTCAGAAGCTATGCTACTCAAAAAACTATTTTAGAGAATAGTATAAAAAGTAGAAATAAAAACGCACATAGATTAATAGCTAAACCAGGATATTCTGAACACCAACTCGGGGTTGCCGTTGACCTAACAGGGTCTTCAATAAAAAACGTATCTGCTACAATTCTTTTTAAAGATAGTGTCGAAGATAAATGGCTTGAAAAACATGCAAGTGAATACGGATTCGTAGAAAGCTACCCGGAAAACAAAGAAGATGTAACGGGGTACATGAATGAAGACTGGCACTACAGATATGTAGGCATAGAAAATGCAAAAGAAATAATAAAAAATGGCCAAACTATAAACGAATTTTTAAAAGAGAAAAACAATAAGGATTCTGAGTAAAGTAAAACCACACAATAAAGTGTGGTTTTACTTTGCGTAAGCGCTTGCGTCTTCGAGGTGAATAGAGAGTAGTTTTGAAGCCCCAGAGGAGTCCATAGTCACTCCATACAAGACTTGAGCTCGAGACATAGTTTCTCTATTGTGTGTCACAACAACTAGTTGAGAATATTTTGATAAGTTCTCGAGCATATTTCCGTATTTGCGAGAATTTGCTTCATCCAGTGCTGCATCTGTCTCATCAAGTACTAGAAACGGAGGTGGATTGACTTGAGAAATGGCAAACAGAAGAGCAATGGATGCGAGTGATCTTTCTCCCCCTGAGAGCATATGCAGGTCTTTAACTTTTTTATGAGGCAAAGTTACATTTATCTCAATTCCCCTTTCAAATCCAAGTTCTTCTTCCTCAAGAACCTCTTCTTCATCTTCTTCATCACGAACTTTTGATTTCTTATGCTCCATAACAAAAGAAAGGAACGCCGACCCACCCCCAAACATTATCGCAAAGAAATCTTGAAATTGTTTATTTATTTTTTCAACTCCATATTTAAATTCAGTATCAAGAGTCTCCTTTAATTCAGCAATTAGCAACCTACAGTCTTCGACTCCTTTAGTTAAGTCAATAACCTCGCGCGCTAAAAATTGATCGCGCTCTTCTGTATCTTGATATTCTTTCACTACGTCTGCCCCACTACCAGAACCTATATCTTCAAGTTTAATCTTTATGCGCTCAATTTTACGCCTAAGTTCTTCTTGGATAACCCTATTTACATTACTTTCAGAAATCTCAGTGTCAATATAACTAGAAACTTCGTGACCAATCAAGGCTTTTGCTTCTTCAAATTCCATTAGGAACGCATTATTTACCATTGCTAGTTTTTCCTCCTCAAAAGTGAGTGAGTGTATCTTAGATGTAGTTTCGTTCTTATGACCAAGTAATTCATAAAGAACTCTTTCATTTTCCCTAAGATTAACCTCTATTTCCTTTTCTTTTTCGCGTAAATCTGAGATTGCAGACAATATTGATTTTTCCTTATTTATACTTTTTATCTTATGTTTGAGTTCTTTTAAAATTAGCTGTAATGCTCTATCCCAAGAAATATCTTCGAGTTTTAGGGCTTGATCTATCTGCTCACTAATATGGTCAATTATGGATTGCCATTCTGATGCTTCAATAACTCTTTGTTCTCTTTCTTGGGATCTATTGATTTCCCTTTCAATTCCCTCAATGACTCCTTCGACTCGTCCAAGTTTGCGAGTTAATTCATCTTTTTGTCTACGTAAATCAAGCAATTTTGACTCTTCGTCTTTTATTTTATTTGAATACTCATTTTCAACGTTATTATTATCTTTTTCTTTTTTTAAATCTTCAATACTTGAATTAACAGAGTTCATCTGCTTTTCAAGTGTCTGCCTTAAATCTTTGAGTCTTCTGGTTTCTACTTTGATATATGAATTCTCAACAGAAAAATAACTTTTATACAGCTCTTTTAAATCTTCCCGCATTTCACGCGCTTTTTCAACAACTTGAACTTGTTTCTTTAGAAATGCCAAGTGTGGTGCAAGTTCACGCCTTGAAGCTTGGACTTCTTTCATATTGATAATTGTTTTATCAAGTTTTCTTTCCGACTCACGAATGCGATACTGGTAAACCTTGAGACCAAGGGCATCTTCTATCATTGCACGTCTGTCTTTATTTGAAGCATTTAAAACTCTATCAGCCTCACCTTGAGAAATTATATGATGTCCTGAACTTCCAATATTTACTGAAGCAAGCAAGTCTATAACGTCCTTCAAACGTACTTCTGTATCATTGATACTATATTTGTTTACTCCGTCTGTGAAAACTTCACGTGATATAGAAACTTCATCATAATCAAGCGATACTCCTAGACCACTATTTGAAAAAGAAAAAATTTTTTTACTATTATCAAAAGTTATTGTGACTTTTGCATGATTGGCTGAAGAAAGTGCTTTAGAACCTTTAAATATCAAATCTACTCCTCCCTTTCCTCGAAGGGATTTCATCGACTGCTCTCCCAATACAAAACGGATAGCCTCTACAATATTAGATTTCCCAGATCCGTTGGGACCAACAACAGCTGTAATGGGTGTAGAGAAAGAGACAGAACTTTTGCGTCCAAATGATTTAAAACCTATGAGCTCTATGGACTTAAGTGTCATGCTAGTCTAGCCATTCTTTAACTTCTAATGCGAGCCTTGCTGCTGCCTGTTCTGCTTCTTGTTTTGATTTACCTTTTCCTTGAGCAATATTTTCATCTCCAAGATAGATACCGACAGTAAAATGCTTATCGTGATCAGGACCTGACTCACTAATAACTTTATAGGACGGGGTTATACTCAAATATTCTTGAGCTTTTTCTTGAACCAAACTTTTTGCATCTCGCCAAAGTTTCTTTGAGACGATTGTATCAATCTTACCGAAAAGAGATTTTGAAATAAATTCCAAAGCTTTATCGTAACCTTGATCAAGGTATACTGCCCCAACATAAGCTTCATAAGTATTGGCAAGTATGTAACTACGAGCACGCCCTACGTCTTTTGCTTCACCTTTTGAAAGGAGTAGATAATCATTCATACCGAGGTCTTGTGCAACTTCACCTATAATAACAGCATTTACGAGGGCTGATCTATAAGCTGTAAGTTCTCCTTCATCGCGATCAGGATATTTGTTGTATAAGTGATCAGTGACGATAAGTTCAAGTACTGCATCACCCAAAAATTCTAGGCGTTCATTGTGAGAGAGTCTAAGCCCTGTATTCTCATTTATATATGAACGGTGAATAAAAGCTTGCTCTAAAAGCTTTTTGTCTTTAAAAACTATCTTAGTTTTTTGTTCAAATTGTGATAAATCAACCATAATGTTATTTGGCCTTAGTTAGTATTTCAATTGCCTTTGTAAGAAGTGGGATCATATTATCGTACATCTTCAAACTTGTAATTTCTTCCATAGGGAACCATTTTGCATTATCAAGTCCTCCTGATTTATTTTTTAGTTCTATATCTCCGTAATCAGCCTCCGCAAGGAAAAAGGTAACTTGTTTTCTAATTTTTCCTTTTTCAGGATGTGTAGCTATGTACTCATTTTGTCCAAGCATTTCTTTGATTCTAATCTCAAGGCCAAGCTCTTCTCTTATTTCTCTAATAGCTCCTGCTTCAACATCTTCACTTTCTTCAACACCACCTTTTGAGAGAGTCCAGTAGCCAAAAACATCGTGTACAAATGCAAAATATATATTTCCATTATTATGAGAATATATTACTGCTCCAGCTTTTTTTTCTATTGGAAATTTACTTGGATCAGTTTCATGATTTTTGGATTTATTTTTTGGTTTACCAACATCATCTTTCCCGGGTTCACCGAGTTCTTTATAAACACCACCAAGTACTCCATTTATAAATTTACTAGAATTCTCACCACCAAAACTTTTAGCAAGTTCTATGGATTCATTTATAGCAACTTTTGGTGGAACTTGAGCACGATCACCAAAAAGGAGCTCGTAAAGTCCCAATCTTAGAATATTTCTATCCACGACAGATATTTTTTCAATAGGCCAGTCTGGTGCTGCTTTCTCAATTATTTCATCAATGATGGCTTTCTTTTTGACAACACCTAAGAACAAATCACCCATAAAAGAAGAATCATCGAGCCCAGGACCAAATTCTTCTATATTATGATTTAACATCTCTTCAGGAGTTATGTCTTTTTGTGCACCAAAATCCCACTCAAAGAGTGTTTGTAGAACAATTGAACGTGAAAGGTGCCTGTTTGCCATTGTTTTATAAAGATCTACGCTTTAGTTGCAAGGGTCTAGTACTAAATACTAGAGCTTAGCAACTAACGCCTAAAATTATTTAGCGCTAGCCTTCTTTTTTGCTTGTTTCTTTTCTACCTTACCCACCACATCGATAACCTTACGACCACGGTAAAATCCACAATTTTTGCAGACTACATGGGTCTCTTTTGGTGCTTTACAGTGTGCACAAACAGCAAAAGTCTTGGCCTTTAGCGCATGGTGGCTTCGGCGGTTACCAGTATGGGCACGAGTATGTCTCATTCGTATTACCATATAGACAGTATAGCTATTTTCGAAGAAATTGCAAATATGCTATGATTGCTAAATATGGAAAATACTGAAAAATTGGCACATATTCGGCACACATTGGCCCACTTGCTTGCCCAAGCTGTCTTAGAACACTACCCTACTGCTCTTCCTACACTTGGACCTGCAATAGACAATGGTTTCTACTATGATATAGATTTTGGAGCAGATAAATTCACAGATGACGATCTGAAAAAAGTTGAGTCTACTATGCTTAAAAATTTAAGTAACTGGATAGAATTTACTCACAAAGAAGTTAGTAAAAATGAAGCACTGGAATACTTTAAAGATAACATCTACAAAACAGAATTAATAAGTGAAATTTCTGAACGCGGGGAAAAAATAACTCTATATACTTGTGGAGGATTTACTGATCTTTGTCGTGGAGGACACGCAGAAAATCCAAGTAAAGAGATAAAACCAGACTCATTTAAACTCGACCGTGTTGCTGGTGCATATTGGCGTGGAGATGAAAAGAATAAAATGCTAACACGTATATATGGTTTAGCATTTGAAAATAAAACTGAATTGGATACATATATTGCTCAGCAAGAAGAAGCAAAAAAAAGAGACCACCGTAAACTTGGCACTGAAATGGAACTCTTTGCTTTTTCTGATTTTGTAGGCCCTGGACTTCCTCTCTGGCTTCCAAACGGAGCTGTACTAACAGAAGAACTCGAGAATCTTGCAAAAGAAACAGAATTCCTAGCTGGATACAATCGGGTTCGTACTCCTCATATAGCTAAGGAATCTATGTATCTAACTTCTGGACATCTACCCTATTACGAAGAATCGATGTATCCACATATGGAATATGAGGGTGGAAAATACTATTTAAAAGCCATGAACTGTCCACATCATCACGAAATATTTGGAGCTATAAATCGTAGCTATAAAGATTTACCATTGAGATTGGCTGAGTATGGAATGGTTTACAGACATGAAAAATCAGGAGAATTGTTCGGATTAATGCGTGTCAGATCTTTATCTATGAATGATGCTCATATTTACTGTACAGAAGAGCAGTTTGCTAGTGAATTCCGCGCAGTGAATGAAATGTACCTGAAGTACTTTAAAATTTTTGGTATTAGTAAGTATGTAATGAGATTCTCTACGCACGCTCCAGAAAAGTTGGGTCAAAAATATGTTGATCAGCCAGAGCTATGGAAAAAAACTGAGGATATGGTTCGTAAAGTTTTGATAGAATCAAATATCCCATACGTAGAAATTCCAGATGAAGCAGCTTTTTACGGACCGAAGATAGACGTACAAGTTTGGAGTGCTATCGGCCGTGAATTTACTCTTGCAACAAACCAAGTAGATTTTGCTGTTCCAAAAAGATTTAACCTTACATATACTTCAAACGAAGGAAAACAAGAAACGCCGCTTTGTATTCACCGTGCACCACTTGGTACTCACGAGCGATTTATAGGATTCCTTGTAGAACACTATGCTGGAATATTCCCTACATGGCTCTCTCCTAACCAAGTATCAATAATTCCTGTTAAAGAAGAACATAATACTGAAACAAAAAAAATCGCGGACGGGTTGCATAGTGCATTTATTCGAGTACAACACGTAGAAGGTAATGATAGTTTAGGCAAACGTATACACCAAGGTAAGAAACTCAATACTCCTTATGTCATTGTTTTTGGAGATAAAGAAAAAGAATCGGGGCTTCTGACAATAGAGAAACGGGATGGCTCAAAAATCCAAATGTCACTATCTGACTTTTTAACCCACATTAAAGAAGAAATAAAGAACCGCTCATAAAAAAATAACCATGATAGCATACGTGCTACTATCATGGTATTGAGACAATTCATCTGAAAAAATTAAATAACAGTAAACGTTTTCTCTTTAACGTTGATGATGATAGAACTTCCACTTGCTGGAGGCGTTCCAGGGGGTAATGGGATTTCCATTTGTATGCTAATCCAGGCTTTTAAAGTACCTAAAAAGTTTGAATTAGCAATCACAATTAATGTATCCGCACCCTCGGCGGCCTTATCTACGACATCAAGTCCCTCGTAATCTGGTTCAATTGGTTCTTCTGCATAGAGAAGCTCGGACTCAATTAAAGGTATTACTTCGCTTTTAAGGTAATATGCTGCTAAAGACATAAGCGGTGCCACTGTAGCAGCTACAATGACAGCTTTTCCAGTTATTGTATTTCCTATTTTTTTCGGATCGTTTGTACCCTTATTATTAAGAATAATCAACTGGAGATTCGGGAGGTTTACGGGTTGTTTCATTTTCATAATAAATAATTTGTCACATTATACATGGAAATACTCTATTTGTCAATTAGAACTAGCGTAGAGTTTTCCTATAACTAATTTATCTCAATATCTACATAAGAGACTTCTGGAAACTGTCCAGTTATTTTCTTTTCTATATCATCTATATGTGTACCTAGTACTCTTGGGATACGATCAGTTGTCTTTAACATTAGTTTTGTAAATTCTCTAAAATCGTCTTTAACTGAATCAAATTCTTCTTTTAACTCCCCTGCATCATATATCTCATGGTAAAGAGGTGTACCGTTCCATTCTACAGATACATATATTCTATATTTACCTATATTTACAGCCACTGACTTGAACTCCAAGATTTTCTCGATACATGGATCTTGTAACAAAAGTTCTATTATTTCTTCTTTTACTTCTTCTTTGATTGATTTACCAATCAAATAGTGATGGTTTTTCCTTATAAGAACAATAGCTAAAACACCTAGAATAACTCCTACTATTATTCCACCTAGGCTATCGTATAAATTATTCCCAGTTACAACTGTCAAAAACTGAGCAATTAATGCAACAATAACACCTATTACAGCTACCCCATCTTCGTAAACAACCGCTAAAATCACGGGGTCGGCTTCTTCAAATATTTTTTTAGAAAATTTTTTGTTCCCTTTTAGTTCTTTTATAGCTATATATAAGGTAATACTTTCAATGAAAAGTGCTATTAATAAAATAGCGATGTTATAAATATTGAAATGTGAAGAACCAGAGTCGTTTATTAGAGAACTTATAGAATGATAGATAGTAACTCCGGCTCCAACGAATAAAATACCACATGCAGAAATCAAGGACCAGAAAAATCTTTCAATACCATACCCATATCCACGTATATCATCTGCGGGTCTTTTAGAACGCTTGAGTCCTATTAGTAAAAGAGATTGATTTAGTGTGTCAGCAAAACTATGTACACTCTCAGCAAACATACTAGTAGATCCAGAAAATACAGCAACAATAGTCTTTGTAATTGTCACAAATACATTGCCAACTAAAGCAAATTTTACTGACTTATTACCAGGTGTATGTGGCATATTATTTATATATCGAGATTTGCCATCTTCGCATGTGACTGAATAAAAGCTTTGCGAGGAGGAACTTCAGAACCCATGAGCATATCAAACACCTTGTTTGCATCTTCTGCGTCGTTAATAGTCACTTGTTTTAGAATACGTTTTAGTGGGTCCATAGTTGTTTCCCAAAGTTCTTCGGCATTCATTTCTCCGAGACCTTTGTAACGCTGGACATGGATTTTGGTTGCTTTTTTAGTCTTTGATTTTTCATCTTCTTCTTCAACTTCTATCTCTACTTCATTTTCACCTTCATTTGCTGATTCTTGTAGAAGTTCCTCTATTGAAGGAGCGTCTTTTCCAAGTAATTTATCACGCTCTTCGTCAGAATAAGCATAGGATATTTCTTTCCCTTTTTTTATTTTAAATAGTGGTGGTTGAGCAATATAAACATATCCTGCATCTAAAACCGGACGGAAGTATCTATACATTAGTGTTAGTATTAAAGTTCGAATGTGAGCTCCATCAACATCGGCATCGGTCGCAATTATCAATTTATGATAACGAATTTTTTCAAGATCAAAAGTATCACCTATCGATGTACCCATTGCTATAACAAGATTTTTTATTTGCTCACTACCAAGCATTCGATCAAGACGTGCTCGCTCAACGTTCAAAATCTTTCCACGAAGTGGAAGTATTGCTTGAGTCTTTCTGTCACGACCCATTTTAGCTGTACCACCTGCAGAGTCTCCCTCTACAATAAATATCTCAGATTCTTCGGCGCTTTTACTCTGACAGTCTGCAAGTTTTCCAGGTAATGTCATACCTTCAAGGGCACCTTTGCGAAGTACTGAGTCCTTTGCCGCTTTAGCTGCTTTACGAGCCCGTAGTGCAAGAATAGACTTGTTTATAATTGATTTGGCTTCATCTGGATTCTCTTCAAGAAAGCCTGTAAAAGCATCCCCAAAAACTGTCGCTACTGCACCTTGTGCTTCAGTAGAGCCAAGTTTTGCTTTGGTTTGACCTTCAAACTGAATTTCACGAAGTTTTACAGACACGACTACCATAAGACCTTCTAACACGTCATCTCCGGTAAAAGCTCCGTCTGATTCTTTAATTAAATTATTTTTCTTACTATAAGTATTTAAAACACGAGTTAGAGCTGTTTTAAAACCAGTAATATGTGTACCACCTTCTGGGTTATATATATTGTTAGCAAACGGAACTATATGGGAATTTACGTCGTCTACGTATTGGAGTGCAACTTCAACCCCCACATCATCAATTTCTTTTTCAACATAAAAAACAGTTGGATGTATAGCCTTTTCAAGTTTATTGTAAAACTTTACAAGTGATATTAACCCACCTTCAAAATAAAAAGTTGTACTAGGAACCTCAAGAGAAAGTTCTTTAAACCAAAAAATTTTATCATCGCTCAATGAATCTGCCCCTTTTGTAAGAATTGATTTTGCAAAAGATTCATCTCGCGCGTCAATTATATCGATACGTAAACCTTTTACTAGATACGCCTGCTGGCGCAAGTGATTAATTATTGTATTCCAATCAAATTTAACTTGTTTAAATATTTCTTCGTCAGGACGAAATGTGATAATTGTACCATGATCTTTAGAAGTGCCAATTTTTTTGACAGCCGCTTTCCTTTTACCTTGTGAGTATTCTTGAACATGTTTTCCTCCGTCACGGTGAACTACAGCTTGAGTATATATAGAGAGTGCGTTTACAACAGAAGCTCCAACACCATGGAGACCTCCTGAAACCTTGTACCCACTATCATCTCCACCAAACTTTCCTCCAGCGTGGAGTGTAGTCATTACAGTTTCAAGTGCAGAGACTTTTGTCTTCGGATGAATATCAACTGGAATACCACGACCATTATCTGCGACTCTTACAGAATTGTTTGGGAGCAAAGTTACTTCAATATGATCAGCAAATCCCCCCATCGCTTCATCGCGAGAGTTATCAAAAATTTCCCAAATTAAGTGGTGAAGTCCATCTACTCCAGTTGAGCCAATATACATTCCAGGTCGACGGCGAACAGGCTCAAGACCCTCTAAAACTGAGATCTGATCTGCTCCATATTTAGCATTTTTCTCGTCCTTTTTAGCCATAAATACCAAGTAATTATAGCATTTTAGGCTATAATTAGCCAGCCGGTTTTTAGTCTATTTTAAGGGTTATTATAGCAACCTTTTTGACCATCGTGACCATTAGCTACAGATGTACCATCATAAATTCCACTACTTCCAACACAATAATCATGACCTGTCGGGGTCCCCCCCAAATAAACTGGTGTATTTAGCGTTGTTGAAATTGAATACTTTTGAGCACTAGGATTATTAGCCCCTACATAGAAACCTCCTTGTGAATTTTTAACTATTTCTGTGCATACAGCTTGTGCTTCAGAAGCATAGGCACTTGATGTAAACCCTAATTCACAATCTTCTTTAGTATAAAAGTAAGTTGCTGGTAGTTGAAGATTGGCATAGGAACCATTGTCAACATACTCTTGTAAAAGTAGCTTGGTGAATTCTGCAAACTGTCTTCTAACAGACCCATCTTTAGCCTGATTTCTTGCATCTGATGACATAGCCATTACTACACTTGCAAGTATTGCAATTATTGCTATGGCAACTAGGAGTTCAATCAATGTAAAGCCTTTTTGATTTTTCATAAATATAGGATTATTAATAATATTTGACTCATTGTTTAGTTTCTTCTTGTATCTTGTGCTTAATATCTTCCTCAAGATTTTTTACTTCTTTCAACTCACCTATTAGGCTCTCGCTAGCAGATTCAAGTTCTGCTATCTCTTTTTCTAATTCACTCAATTTACTAGTCTTATTTGTATCTTTATATTGAAAATTATAACTCTTTTTTCTTAAAAAGAGAAACATGGATATCAAGATTATTAGGAATACCAATGTGATAAATATCACATCTAGATTATCATTTAAGTATAAAAAGAAGGGATTGGTATTGTTTTTTTCGTTCGGCAGAGAAATCCATTTATCTATTATCTGTTGGTGTTCTTTAGCGCTTACTTGCTTTAAACCCTTGTTTAAAATAGAGCTTAAGATTATTTTATCTTTTGGAACAACAAAAGCCATCTTAGAATCAAGAGCAATACTACCTACTACCTTTATGCTACGCATTGACTGTTTAGATAGTAAATAGGTTAGTGATGCAGAATTAATGACAGTAGCATCCACTTCGTTTAGAGCTACTTTTTGCAAAGCAAGTTCATTGTCAACTACTTCTTGGATTATTATACGTGGGTAGTTTTTTTTAACATAAGAACTGATGGGAGACCCTTCCATAACTGCAACACTTCTATTGTTAAAATCATCGAGTGTCATACCCTCTCTAGAATCGTAATCTTTGCGTACAGCGATAACAACAGGAAAGGTTGAATATGGGTCAGAAAAAAGCACTGGTGCACCTTCAGTTTTATCTATTTCAAGAGTTGATACGTAGTCAACCTTGCTTTCACTCATACCAGATATGATGTCAGATCTAGTACGAGAAGTAAGAAAATCAACCTTAATATTCAACTTTTCAGAAACAATTTTAATATAGTCAATGAAAATACCTTGGGATATATAAGAAGAATCGTTAAAAGAAAAGGGTGGATTATTCCTTTCTGGGATTACAGATATCGTATTATTCCTCGAAGAAATCCATATATTCTCTTCACTACTTAATAACTCTGATTGAGCATTAGCAGTAAAAAGCGGAGTAATGAGTAGAGTAGCTAGTAGTATGTAAGTAGAGAATGATTTCATGTTTTAATTAGAATGATAAGAGAAAAATCAGT
>JBGAUR010000019.1:0-793 GCA_044228545.1 Minisyncoccia bacterium
AGATGCTAACAATACAATACTCCTAACAGGTTACCAGTCTATAGGTACTCTTGGCCGAGCTATACAAGAGGGTATGAAGAAGTTACATATTCAAGGGGAAGAGATCCCGTTGCGTGCTCATGTGGAGATGATAAGCGGATATTCTGGACATAAAGACTCAGACCATCTTGTAGAATTTGTTCGCAATACTGCAGATAAGGTTACAAAAGTTTTTGTTGTTATGGGTGAACCTAAATCTTCACTATTTTTAGCGCAAAAATTACGTGATAATCTCGGTGTAGATACTTATGTACCAGAAATAGGAGAGGAAGTTGTGATAGAATGTTAGTGTATATTACACAAAAGTTATTTTAAAAAAGTCCTCGGATCTCCTGTCCATGCTTGCGCATTGGCAGGCCAGACATTTTTTAAAACAATTTTTGTTTCATTGGTTTAAATATGGAAATAAATAAAAATAAAACAGAATATCTTTGTTATAATGGTCCGATTGGCAATGGTGATAAACACAACCATTTAAAGTTAAAAATCGGTGTGTGTGGTGCTGCCGAGACTACTACTTGTGGCGTAAACGCACTTAGCCAGGCTAAACTACTCGGCCAAGAGATAGTACGACAAGGTGGAGTACTTGTGACTGGAGCTGTGACTGGATTTCCATTTTGGGTAGCTATGGGTGCTAAAGAGGAGAAGGGGGTTAGTATCGGTATATCTCCTGCAGCCAATGAACATGAACACGTAGACACATACAGACTACCTCTCGAATATATGGATTTGATAATTTATACAGGATTTGGAT
>JBGAUR010000019.1:803-12837 GCA_044228545.1 Minisyncoccia bacterium
ATAAACTGCCAACTGACTATATGGACTTAATCATTTACACCGGCTTTGATTATTCCGGACGAAACCTGCTTCTTACTCGAAGTAGTGATGCGGTCATAGAAATTTGTGGGCGTGTAGGAACGTTAAACGAATTCACTATCGCTTTTGAAGATGGTAAACCGATCGGAGTACTCGAAGGGGATTGGAATACTTCAGATACGATCAAGGAAATAATAGATAGAAGCAACCGACCAAGTAGTAATGTAGTCTTTGGGAAAGACCCAAAGGTTTTAGTAGAGAAAATAATAGAGATGGCATCAAAGAATAAGGTGCAATAAAAAACCCTCCAAATGGAGGGTTTTTTATTAAATGCTTTTTACGATTCGAGCAAATGTTTCTGGATTGTTCTGTGCTATGTCTGAAAGTATCTTTCGATCAACCGCTATGTTCTTCTTTTTTAAACCATCGATGAATTTACTATATGACATACCTAGTGGTCGAACCTTCGCATTGATACGTAGTGTCCAAAGACTTCTTGCATCTGCTTTTTTATCTTTTCTGTGAGCAAAAGAATATGCTCCAGCGTGCATAAGTGCGTCTTTTGCTTGAGCTTCTTTTGTGCTGCGACCAAAACGGAATCCTTTTGTTTGTTTTAGGATATTTTTACGACGCTTATTTTTTATTACTCCTCTCTTTACTCTTGTCATATACTTTACTTCATTAGTTTATTTTAATAATATTTTTTATGCGTTTGGAAGATAAGTCCTAGTAATCTTATTTGAAAAATTTTGTTGGTTCATCTTTCTACCACCTAGTTGTTTTGTTCGTGACTGTTTTGCATTGAAATGGTTAAAACCTGGTGCGCGAGATAAAATCTTACCCTTTTTTGTAACTTTTAAACGCTTTGTTAATGATTTGTTTGTTTTTATACTCATAAAATTATTTTTTATCTTTTTCTATTGTAATAGTTGGACCTTTTGGACCTTTTTTATAGGCCTCGGCGACCTTGAAATTCTCTGTTATAAGATGCAATACTCGGTCTAGTCTTTCTTTTAGGAAATTATCAGCCATATATTTAGAACGACCAGATAAGAAAAGCTCAACTTTTATTCTATGACCTTCTTTAAGCCACTCTGAAGCTTTACGAGCCTTTAGGGCAAGATCATTGTCTCCTGTTCCTATTTTGACTTGTATAGACTTTGTCTCTGTTAGCTTTATTCCAGCTTTCGCTTTCTTCTGCTTCTTATTTTGTTCATATTGGTACTTGCCGTAATCTGCTATTTTTACTATTGGTGGATTACTATTTGCTGAAATTTCAATCAAATCAACGCCTTCTTTTTGAGCTAATTCATAGGCTTCTTTAAAACTTAAAACACCTAGGTTTTCGCCCTTGCTTGAGATTACACGAACCTCATTTGCGCGTATTTGATTGTTTATTCTTTCTCTCAAATTATGTATTTGCCGATAGAGTAAATAGATTACTTGTCTGCCTTAGAATTCTCTAAGATCAGGCCTACCTAGAGAGAATACTAGCATATATATGATACTATGGCAATATGTCACCTAACATGCTAATTGCTTATAAAAATATAGGGGAAACCCCTTTAGAATGTCTGGAAAGAGTCCGAAAAGAGGGTAATATAGACAAAGATATACCAATGACCTATGCAGGGCGCCTCGATCCTATGGCAAAAGGTTTGATGATATTGCTTGTAGGTGAGGAATGTAAGAATAAGGATAAATATTTAGGCTTAGATAAGACTTACGAATTTCAAATACTAGTAGGGTTTTCAACTGATACTTATGATTTACTGGGCTTGGTTAATCCAGAATATACAAATTCTTCACACCTTAATTTTCTCTACGGGGGCTCCGACACCGATTCAGATTTTATATATTCTGAAGTAGAAAACACACTAAATAAATTCATAGGAACCTTTACTCAAAAGTACCCACCATTTTCTTCGAAGACTGTCGGAGGCAAACAGCTCTTTCAGTTATCAAAAGACGATGAACTCCCAGAGGGTCTACCAGAACATGAGGTGACTATCTATAAGCTATCATGTACTAATACAGAGGTATACGATAAGGACAAATTACAAAAAGAAATATTCCGCAAGGTGGATTTAGTAAAAGGCGACTTTAGACAACGAGAAATTATTGATAACTGGAATAGTATTTTAAATAACACCGATAAAAAAGAGTTTGAAATAATTTCATGCATTTGTGAGTGCAGTAGCGGTACCTATATACGTCAACTTGTTGCTGATATAAGTAAGGAAGTAGGAGCACCTATGGTTACTTACTCTATAAATAGGACAAAGGTTGGACAATACAGTATTGATGATAAATCTTAGAAAGGAGTATAATATAGGTAAGGTATAAAAACATTGCTGCTTAATTTATTGTCAGGTGCAGTTGTATCCCCAAGGCGTGAGTTACTACATTGGTAGGCTCACGTTCTTTTTAATTTATTTTACTTTTTATATTCTCTACTAGTTCAGATGCCCTTTCTTTTGTTTTAGCTTCAGACCAGATTCGAATGATTGGTTCAGTGTTTGATTCTCTGATTTGAACCCATGAGCGGTCAGGAAAATCTATACGCACACCATCTTGGTTATCGATTTTTCCATCGGGAAATAGCTTTATAATATCTTCTATTTTTTCACTTAGTTTGCCTTCAAATGGCATTTTAGTTTTTACAAATTCATACTTGGGAAGATCACTTACAATTTCAGATATTTTTTTATCCTGTGATGCTATATATTCTAGTATTAGGGCCATACCTGTAAGGCTATCTCGGCAAAGATTTATTTTAGGGTAGATAACTCCACCACTACCTTCACCTCCAATAACAGCGTTGTTTGCAATTATACTTTCAGAAACATTTCCTTCGCCAACTTTTGATCGGATATTTTTATAACCAACAGCATTTACTAAGTCCTCATTCGTATTTGATGTTGATAGATTTGTAACAATATCACCAGGAGTTTTACTTAGAACTCCTTTTATACAAACAGATAACATATACTCTTCAAATATTACAATACCTTCTTCACTACATATCACAAGCCTATCTGCATCTGGATCTTGCGCAAAGCCAATATCAGCACCAACTTCTCGTACTTTTTCTCCAAGACTTACCAAGTTCTCTGGTAAAGGTTCTGGCATGTGAGCAAATTCACCATTTGGTTCTCCGTTTATAACTACAACTTCGCAACCGAGTTTTTCTAAAAGCATAGGGCCAAGTTTATATCCAGCGCCATTGATTGTATCGAGTACAACTTTTAATCTTTTACTTTTTACTAATTGAGCATCTATATTTTTTAAAATATAATCAACATGTTTTTCTCCAATATTTTCATCTTCTACAAAATTTCCACCGTCTTTATTTGCTGGGCTACTTCCTAAATATTTTTTTATTTCTTCAAGTTCTTCTGCATTTGCATACATTGCATTTTTAGTTAAAAACTTTATTCCGTTGTATTGTGGGGGATTGTGAGACGCACTTATCATTATCCCTCCGTCATAACCCATATTTCTGATCAAAAAAATTAGTGTCGGGGTAGGAGCAATACCAATATCGATCACTTCAATACCTGCTTTTACTAATACATCTTTTGTGATGTCGCTTATGATTGGCCCAGATACTCTAGAATCGCGCCCAACGATAACCCTTTTTGCCCCTTGTTTTTGTATAAAACAAGCAAATGCTTCAATATAGGTTCTTGCGACTTTTTCGGTAAGATTTTCATCCCAAATACCCCGGAGTCCTGAAATAGTGAATTTAATATCTTGTGACATAAGGGCATAATAGCAGTTTTTAAAGCCCAAAACTGCTTGACTTTTGTGGTTATATTTGATATAATTATCCTTAATGTTCTGAGAAAATTTTTTGTTACTAAACCATTAAATTTTTTAATGTTTATGGAAAAACAATTAACCCCCAAAACCATAATTAACAGGTTAATCCTGGTTTTGGTAGTTTCTCTTGGAGTCATAATCTACGCATTGGTTGAGTCTCCAAGTAAATACTGGTTTATTGTCTTTGTTTTCGGTTGTTTCTTCATCTCGTCCATACACGGAATTTTTGTTGAAACAAAGAAATTGAAAGGCACACTGAAGCAGTAGGAAACTAAAATAATTAGAAGAACCATACCATCCACTCCGTATCGTGGATGGTATTTTCTATTGTTTTACAAACTTGGCTTACTCTATGTTAGGATATTAATATGACAACTTTAATCGACAACCGAAAAGCACACTTCAATTATGAAGTTATTGAAAAATACGAAGCAGGTATTGAGCTTTTGGGTTTTGAAGTTAAATCTATTAAAGGAGGCCGAGCAATCCTCGCTGGATCATACGGAGTTGTGCGCGGTGGGGAAGTCTATCTCATGAATATGCAGATTCCTCCATATCAAGTAGGTAATACTCCAATAGATTACGACCCAACTCGTACTCGCAAATTACTCCTATCAAAAAAACAGATTAAAGAACTTGTAGATATGGATAACAAAAAGGGTTTGACGCTTGTACCTATGTCGTTGTATAGTAAAGGACGCTTGATCAAGGTAGAGCTAGCTGTTGTAAAAGGTAAAAAGAATTATGATAAGCGAGAGACCATCAAAAAGCGTGATACTGATCGTGAGATAAGTCGTGAGTATAAAAGGTAGATTCTTTGAAAAATGGGACTGACGGGCTTCGACGAAGGAACGTCCTCATATATGTGCGTGTAAAGTACTCAGGAATCTTTTAAAACTTCTTGAAAAAGACTAAGTGCAAACAAAGTCGCTAAAGCGATGAAGTCTCCTTATGCTTCGGCATTTGGTTTCAGACTCGCTCCTGCGCTCGCTTAATTTAAGCCAGCTAGGTGTTTTTTCTTTCGACATCCGATAAAAAGAAAAGGCATAATTAATCGGGTTAAGAATTGCAAACTGCTTGATTGTGATTCTGACAATCAAAAGCTCGGTGTTCACTTTTTTTGTTTGTTCTCTAGAGTGAATATTTAAACGAATCGAACATACTACACACGTAGATTCATATATGAACTTCTTTTGCATCTGGGTTCAACTCCCAGCAGTTCCACTAGAGTAAGCAAACTACTTTGCTTGCGTCTGGGAGGTGAAAGACCTTTCCTTAAAATATTTTTTTGGAAAGGTACCAGCGCCCGTAGGGCGAAACTCCCAGCAGTTCCACCACTATAAAAACGCCCTAATTAGGGCGTTTTTATTTAGCTTTATTTTGTGTATAATACCTAAACTATGAATCCCAAAAAGAAACCCCAACAACAGAAAAAAGTGCCAAATATAGCTAATCAAATAACGATTGCAATATTTATATTTATAAGTATCACGCTTATATATTCTTGGGTATCAAGCTCACCAAGTACTGTAAAAAACTTAACAATTTCTGACGTCGCTAAAAATATCACTGAGGGAACAATTGAAAAAATAGATGTTGTTGGTCAAGATGTAAATATAAAATTTAAAGATAAAACTGAAGGCATCGCTAAAAAAGAGTTAGAGGCATCTCTATCTGAGACACTATTTAACTATGGAGTTACAAAAGAACAACTAGCTGGCACTCCTATTGAAGTTAAAAATGAAAGTGGTTTTGGATATTGGTTATTAAATATTTTACCGTTTTTACTCCCGGTACTACTTGTAGTTTTCTTTGTATGGATGCTATCTCGCCAAGTCAAAGGTCAAGGCATGCAAGCATTTACTTTTGGTCAATCAAAGGCTCGCATTACAAACCCAGATGATAAAAATAATAAAGTTACATTTAAAGATGTCGCAGGGGCAAAAGAAGCAAAAGAAGAATTAAAAGAAATTGTAGATTTCCTAAAGAATCCGAAAAAGTTTTTAGAAATAGGTGCACGAATTCCAAAGGGAGTATTACTCACTGGTGCTCCAGGAACAGGAAAGACATTGCTTGCTCGAGCTGTCGCAGGGGAGGCATCTGTACCGTTTTTCCATTTATCAGGATCTGAATTCGTCGAAATGTTTGTGGGAGTTGGTGCATCACGCGTGAGAGATCTTTTTAAGATGGCTAAGAAAGCAGCGCCCGCAATAATATTTATAGATGAGATAGACGCTGTTGGACGCGTGCGAGGAACAGGAGTTGGTGGTGGAAATGACGAACGTGAACAAACTCTAAACCAGATACTTGTAGAAATGGATGGCTTTGAACCAAATGAAAAGGTGATAGTTATGGCAGCGACAAATCGCTCGGATGTTCTTGATCCAGCACTTCTTCGCCCAGGACGTTTTGATCGTAGAGTAGTTCTTGATCTACCAGATCGCGCTGATCGAGAAGAAATACTCACAATCCACTCTTTGAAAAAACCTTTTGCAGAAGATGTAAACCTAAAAGTTATTGCAGAGCGCACACCTGGATTCTCAGGAGCTGATCTATATTCACTTATGAACGAAGGAGCAATACTTGCAGCACGTGAGGATAGAAAGAAAGTTGCACAGTTTGACCTGATTCGATCTATTGAAAAAGTTATGATGGGTCCTGAGAGAAAGAGCCACTTACTTTCAACACAAGAGAAGAAAATTACAGCATATCATGAAGCGGGTCACGCACTTGTGGCATCAGTACTTCCACATGCAGATCCAGTGCATAAAGTATCTATAGTATCACGAGGAAGTGCTGGAGGGTATACACTCAAGCTCCCACTTGAAGAACGAAGGCTACAAAGTAAAAAAGAATTCCTAGATGATATCGCAATGGCTATGGGAGGATACGCAGCAGAGCAGATGATATTTGGAGACATTACTACTGGTCCATCGAACGACCTTCAAGTTGCAACAGGTATGGCTCGTGCGATGGTTACACGTTGGGGTATGAGTGATGAGATTGGTCCGATAGCACTTGAGAGTGATGGAGGACGAACTATGTTTGGTCGCGGAGTAAATGATCAAGAATATTCAGAAAGAGTTAGTGCGCTCATTGATGGGGAAGTTTCAAAGATAATGAATAATGCGCTAGTGGTTGCGAATAAGGTTTTGACTGACTATCGTAATGTTCTTGATGCGATTGCAAACAAATTGGTTGAAGTAGAAACTCTTGAACAGGATGAATATAACGAGATCATTAAGTCGCACGGTATTGTCCTTAAAACAAAGGATACAATAGTACAGGCTTAACAAATAGATAAAATTTGGTTAGTATGTAGAAGTTCAATACTAACCATTTCCCACCCTTAGCTCAGTTGGTTAGAGCACAGAGCTTATACCTCTGGGGTCCTTGGTTCGAATCCAAGAGGGTGGACTATATAAAAAAATAGCCCTGTGTATTATCAAGTTTGATAATACACAGGGTCTATTATAGAAATTCAATTCCCTAATTATCTTCTTCCTTTGCCAGAACCGCTGGTGATTGATCTCTCAATCATTTTTGCATGCACCTCATTTTCGTCGGGCATTTTTTTAGGTGTCTGGGTTTTTGATTTGACGTTAGCAAAGAATTCTACGAATTCTCCACCCCTCAAGGAACCATTTCCTTTTCCGTACTTGCTTTTCTTTTCAGCCATGGCAGTCGTTTTTATGGGTTATAAAATATTAGATTTAATTATACTACTTATATAAAAAATGTCAACTCATTCAAAATGAATTTCTAAATTTTTAGATTTCAGCTCTTTATTTAAAAGCGGAAGCAAGTCTAATTCCTTATCTTTTTCTATAAGTGTAATAGCTTCTATTCGGGCGGCTTCTACCATCTTAATATTTTTTATGGCTTCCATGCCAAGATCTGTGATACCCCATTGTTTATCGCCAGATAGTAACCCTGCTCCACGTAGTTGGAGATCTAGTTCAGCAAGCTCAAAACCGTTCACTGCTTTTGTTAATGCTTTTAACCTCTCGACTGTTTTATCTGTTTTTGCATCAGCAAAAAGATAACAATATGACTGATGGTTACTTCTTATCACACGTCCGCGAAGTTGGTGAAGTTGAGCAAGACCAAAACGCTCAGCTCCTTCTATGACTATCGAAGTTGCATTTGGGACATTAACTCCAACTTCAATTACAGAAGTGGAAACCAGTATATCTAGTTCATGATCCTTAAATTCTTGCATGATGTCTTCTTTCTTTTGCTTTGTCATCTTGCTGTGCATAAAGCCAATCCTGTATTTTGGAAAAACTTCTTTTTCTAATCTTTTGGCTTCCGCCATGACAGACTTGGTTTGCACTGCTTGCTCTTTATCGGGATCAGGTTCGTTTATTCTCGGACATATGATGTATGCTTGTCGCCCTGCCTCTAACTCTTTCTTGATATCGTCATACGCACTTTGTCTTTTATCAGGTGCGATTATTTTAGTGATAACTTCTTTGCGTCCTTTGGGCATCTCATTGATAATAGATAAATCTAAATCTCCATAAATAGTCAGAGCAAGTGTGCGAGGGATAGGTGTCGCAGTCATTGAAAGGTAATGAGGTGCGTGGCCTTCCTTTTTTGCGAGTTTCATTCTTTGGTTAGTTCCAAACCGGTGTTGTTCATCGATAACTACTAAGCCCAAATCTTCAAATTCTACAGATTTTGAAATAAGAGCATGAGTTCCGATAACTATCGGTATCTCACCATTTTTGACCCATTTAAGAAGTTGATTTCTTGATATCGATGTCCAAGTCCTGACTTGCACACCATTCTCCCAGTGCGCACTTTTACTTGGGAATTTTCTACAACCACTTCCTGTAATAAGACCTATCGATATACCAGTATGATCGAAGTATTCTATAAAATTTTCGTAAAGTTGAGTTGCTAGAACTTCTGTCGGAGCCATGTATGCAACTTGAAGATTACCAAAATCTTGTCCTACTGGACGGTTTTTAATAACAGCATAGGCTATAGTTGCGGCAACAAAAGTTTTACCTGAACCTACATCACCTTCAACAAGCCGTGACATGGGTTTGTCTTTTACTAAGTCGGAAAGTACTGCTTCGATGGCGCTACTCTGCGCTTTTGTTGGTGTGAAAGGGAATCGAGAAACAAAGTCTTTTATATCTTTCTCACTAATTTTTAATTTATAAGAAAAAAGTGACTCGTAATCTTTTCTTTCCTGCTGGCGTGCAAGCTGGATAAAGAAAACTTCTTCAAAAGCAAAACGTTTTCGAGCAACTTCGGCATGGTCTTTTTTTTGAGGTGTATGAATCCAAAATAGGGCAGTGTGTAGTGCGGGAAGCTTGTATTTATCAACAATGTCTTTTGGGAGATAGTCAGATATTTTACTAACACAATCTTGTTTTAGAATTTTCCCAATTGCGTGATACATCCATTTTGAAGTTATACCTTTTGATTCAGGATAAACAGGAAAACCGAATTGGTGCTCCATTTCTTTTTTTGCAAAAAGTGAGTCATGAATATCTATAGGAATAATATCCTCTTTGTTTATCTCAGGGTTGGTGAGTGTTAGGCCATAAGTTTTATGGTTTGAGACTTTACCTGTTACTCGAACCGTAGCACCCTCCTTTAGCATTTTTGCTAAGTAAGGTTGGTGAAACCAAATTATATTTATCTCACCGGTAATATCGGTTAGCTTTGCCTGGCCCATCGGTATCTTACTTTTCCAACCTTTTTTTGTTTTTAATTCAGAAACTTTCCCTAGGATTGTGACATTCTCGCCATCGGTGAGAGTATTTATATGCCTGATTTCTGATATGTCTGTATAACGAGATGGGAAATAATAAAGTAGGTCTTTTATTACTATTAAATTCAGACGTACCAGAGCTTTCTTTTGGTTTACATCAAGTTTGAACCACTTTTCGATTTTATCTTGGAGTTCCATTTTTGTTTATTTGGTTTTGATGGTTAGGAGTTTTTTCGCCATACATTACTATACCCCCAATAGCTATTAGGATTAAGAGTAGAACTATTGCCCTAGTATTCTCAGTCATTTTCATAATGCTGATTATAACACAGGCAAAAATAAAACCCCTTAAGGGGTTTTATTTTAGGATTTTCTCTATCCGCTCTACTAATTCATCTAAAGTGAAGTTCGATTTAACCATAAAATCGTTTGCTCCCAGATCATTTGCTTTCTTTATATCTTTATCCTCTGATAGGTTAGAGAACACTATTATAGGTAAATCTTTCATAGTCTTATCCTCCCTTACTTTTTTAAGTATTTCAAATCCATCAAATTGTGGAAGGATTATATCAAGGAGTATTAAGCAAACACCCTCTTCATTTATCTTTGCCATACCTTCCTCTCCGTTTGATGCAGCTGATACTTCATAACCAGCCTTCTTTAACTTACTTGCCTCAAGGCCTTGAAGGAAGTTGTCGTCTTCTATTATTAGGATCTTCTTTTTCATAAGTGTAATTGTAACACGTATCTTAATTTATAGGCAATCTGACAAAAAAAGTTGTCCCGTTGTTGTATTCGCTTTCGAACCATATCTTGCCCTTGTGTAAGTCAACCAGGTTTTTTGTAGTAAAAAGCCCTAATCCCGAGCCAGTACTCTCTTTTTTTATTGCGTTTGTTGCTCGAAAGAATTTATTAAAAATGTTCTGCTGGTTTTCTTTGCTTATGCCGATACCATTATCCCTCACAGATATTTCAACTTCTTTGTCTTTTTCAATATTTTTTACAGATATAAATATCTTACCGTGAGGGAAGCTGTACTTTATCGCATTTTCAACTAGGTTCTGGATTACAACTCTAATCATATCTTTATCACAATTAATCTGTGGCAGGTCTTTGGGTTTTAGTAAAGTTAGCTCGATACCTCGGTTGAAAGTCTCACCGGAGAATTCAAATAGAATCTCTTCTATTGTTTTAAGAATGTCTGTTTTTTCAAATATTAACCCTGAGTTATCTTCACCCATATGGTTGAGAGTAAGTAATTTGTTTACTACAGTTATCATGCGTTCGTTGCTCTCATATGCTTTTTCAATAAAACCTTCTTGCTCAGAAGTTAGTTTACCTAGGTCTTTATCGATGAACATTTTTAAAATCCATTTCAATGCTGAAAGGGAAGTGCGTAGTCCATGTGCTGATACTGATATGAGGTCAGTTTTGGCTGCGTTTATCTTTCGCAATTTATCATTTTCAGCTTTTAGTTTTGCTATTTCATCCATTCTAATTTAAAGTATATCATATACAAACCCTATTCTGGTATAATATTTATATGACTATCACAATAATTTTAGTTACAGCCTTAGCTGTATTTATAAATGGTTTTTTGTGGCATGGGCCAATGTTTGGAAAACTTTGGATGAAACTTGCAAATATTCATCCTACTGGCAATGAAAAATTGTCAGATATGTATGGGAAGATGTTTTGGAACTACGTTGTAAATGTAATCACCGTCGGAATAATGTTTTTAATATTCTGTATTGTATTTAAATCACCAATGATAGGGGAGGTCACTTGGTGGAAAGGGATTCTCGCCTCTCTTTGTGTGTGGTTCGGGTTTATATTTACTGGAAGCTCAATCGAAGTTATATGGATGGATAAATCATGGAAACTTTGGCTTTTTGAATGTGCTTCGTCAGCTGTGGGTTTCGTAATAATAGGGTTAATCTTGAGTATCTGGAGATAGTATGAATAACAATTTTGGCGGAACCGGCGAGATTCGAACTCGCGAGGGCTTTTACACCCTGCCTCTTTAGCAAAGAGGTACGTTAGACCACTCTGACACGGTTCCTTAAATACTTTTACACCTTATCATATTTGGTGTTTTTACTCAAAAACACTCCTTTAAAATAAACTGAGCTTGTGATAGTATGTTTCCATTGGAGGCGTGGGTGAGATGGGGTAAACATAAACTGCTTTATATTTACCCGCGAGCAAAGTGAGAGAACCACTCATACACGAAACTCCGACAATATGAAATATATTGGAGGCGTGGATGAGTGGTTTAAATCAACGGTTTACTAAACCGTCGAACCTTAATCGGTTCCGTGAGTTCGAATCTCACCGCCTCCGCCAAAATTGGAAATCGGAATCGGAAGCCGAAATGGGGTCGGCACGAAGTGCCGACACAAATGTATTCCCCCCAAAAAATCCTGAATCTGAAAGGGTTCGCCACGCTCCGCGTGGCTC
>JBGAUR010000001.1:0-64553 GCA_044228545.1 Minisyncoccia bacterium
GATTCCTTTTGACTCTTCAGTTTCTTTTGTTTCTCGAAGTCCTGGAAATTCAAATAGTTTATCTCCTTTAGCAATAGCATCTTTTGCTATATCGTTGAAATACCTTTCATACTTTACATAGATATCAGTCAATTTTATAGCAAGGGGTGAATCTAAAAATATTGGCATCTTTGGTATTCTTTCCCCCTCGACTAGTGTATCTATCTCATATAGTAGTTCCTGCGTTCTTTCAAGAGAAAAAGTTGGGATTATAAGAGCACCTTTTCTTTTATAATTATCTTGAATGACTTCTGCGAGTCTTTGCTTGCGAACATCTCTATCCTCATGATTACGATCTCCATAGACAGATTCCATTATTAGATAATCAGCGTCATCTACGATTTCAGTATCCTTAATAAGTGGTGATGGTGAATTCCCAAGATCACCAGTAAAAACTATTTTCTTTTCATTGTAAACAACTTGGAGCATTCCTGAACCCAGGATGTGGCCCGCGTCTTTGAATGAAAATTGAAAACCGTGATCCACATTCAGAACTTGATGGTAATCTAGTGTTTCCCAGAGGTCTAAAGCTTTTCTAGTATTTTCTTCTGTATATATTTCATCGAGACCGTGATCTTTATCCCGAGAAAGTAAGTGATTAGTATCGGCAAGCATTACTTCGGCAATATCTTTTGTAGGAATAGTGGAGATGATCCTACCCTTGAAACCTTCACTTATTATCTTTGGTATCCTACCTATGTGATCGATATGCCCATGGGTTATAAAAAGTATATCTATTTCAGATACTGGGTAGTTGAAAGGGTCCCAGTTTACACTTTCTGCAAGTTGCTCACCTTGGATCAAACCACAATCTATTAAAAATTTTTTACCATTGCCTTCGATTAAGAAATTTGCACCAGTCACAGTCGCAGTCCCAGAACAAAAGGTCACTTTCAGATTCTTGTCATTTGCCATATGTGTCATATTATACCTTAAATATCAAAATTATCTAAAAAATAACCTTATTTTCTAGTAAAAACAAAAAATTCTTCCGAAAATGTGGAAGAATTACTTGTTAGGACTATTTGAAGGATATTACCATAGCCGTTAAGCTAAGTGGGACTGGGGATGATAGGGATTTGTTCACATTAATAACGTTACAGCACTCTATCAAAACACTCTGTCCCCTATAAAATATGATCTAGGTAATACAAATCAAATAACCCTACTTAAAGTATACCTACCTGGGAGAACTCTGCAAGTTTTTTTCTAAAAAAACACACTTTTGACATAGTTTCAAGTTAGATTCAGAGTTTAAATTTCAAAATTTTTCAATTCTTCGATAATTTCTTTTACTGATTCATCATTTATATCTTCTGATTTAATATTTGAGTGAGAAAAAATATATTTTTCTATATCTCTACCGCAATTTACCAATCTATCACGTTCTTCTTCGTGCACACTTAGTTTGTGACCCTTGTATCTTTTACTTGCATCATTCATTCGTTCGTCATATGAAAGAATTCCGTGTGGACCAACTCGTCCATCCGCATAGTGAATCAATTTTTGAATAAGATCGCCTTCCTTGCTATGCTTACACATAAAAGAAAATCTATTTTCTCCAGCCAAATATCTAACTTTCTCTGATAAACCAAGTTCTTCTATGATTTTAATTGTTGCTTCATGCTCATCTTCTCCATATTTATTAATAAATTCTTTTTTTACAATTCTTACATCTTCCACTTCTATATCTGAAAGTCCAAAGACTGATTTAGTTTGGTCTAAATTAAATTTTATTACATTACCCATGTCATGTAGTAGACAAGTTGTGATGATTAATTTTTTATCCAGTTTTAAATCTAGAGAATCACATACAATAGAAGCAACAGCTGCTACTCGCAACTGGTGCATTTGTAAATGTGGCATTATTTTATATTCTTTGTATATATCAGTAATTTTCCTCATAAAATTAAAATCTCATATCATTCCAATCAAGACCATATCTCTCACGAATTAATTTAGTTTCACCTTGTGATAACGCTTCATACTCAACTAAATCAAGTAATTTAATAGCTTCACCAACGTGCTCTTCACTACTACCTTCTATCTCAAGATAAGCTGGCATTTTAGGATATTGATCAAGATCAAAAATCCAATCTTTATATGTAAAAGATACTCGGTCTTTTTCTTGATGAGCATAGTGAACCAACCCAATCGCTTCTAGAATTAGCTTAGCATTATTAAAATCAGAAACATCAATATTTACTTCCTTAGATTGTCTAGTATTTCCAACAAATGTTTCTAAAGATTTCCATGTTATTTCATTTTTTCCATCGGTAGTACTACGAACCCTTAAGTACCAAGGATGACTACCTTTTAGAGCTTCTTCTGTACAATACCAATCAACCGTGAGTCTGGTATCTTTTACTCTTATAGCACCTAAATTCTCTAATTTAGCTAAAATTAAATCTTTATCAATCTCTAATACCTTTGTTTCAATCTCGTGCATAAAATTAACTCATTCCATACTTCTCAAAAAGCATAATATCGTACTTTCCATCTATAATATGGTCATCTTTAGTAATACCTAAATCACCAAGAAAAGAAAAAAGTTCTTCTTGAATTTTAATCCGAGCTTCTGGGTCTGATGTTTCAACTATTTTCTCAACCTCAATAAATTCACCCAACCCTTCCACTAAATCAAGTACAATTTCCATATCATTCAAAGTGGTTTTTACTCTTTTCTTTTCAACTGTTGGAACCTGTTTATACCCAATTAATTTTATAACTTCAAGCATTTCATTGCCATCTGATATTTCAAATTCTTTTTCAATACAATCCTGTCTACTTGACTGTGGTATTTTTAGAGTA
The DNA here is from genome assembly GCA_044228545.1 of Minisyncoccia bacterium. Classification (GTDB taxonomy): domain Bacteria; phylum Patescibacteriota; class Minisyncoccia; order Phycocordibacterales; family UBA9973; genus UBA8515. The sequence goes on from JBGAUR010000001.1 coordinate 2,851, forward strand.
AATAGATGTGACTCATTTTGTTTACGTACTCTAAGTACCGGCACACCTAGTGGTGGAGGGAAAATTTCTTTTTCCGGTATAAATATATAATCAATCTGATGTAATTCCTCACCGAACACACACCCTAGGGTTTGAAGTTTTTGTATTATCTCTTCTCTATTATTTAGCCTGGCTTTAATCTCCACTTCGTACATGGTCTTAATATAACATAAAATCCCCTTTCGGGGATTTTATTAGATTTAATTATTCATCAACACCAAAGCGTTTGTAATCCATAAGTTTTATATCACCAAACCAATGTTTAATTTCATGTTCAGCTTCTTCTGGAGTCTCTGAACAGTGGACGATATTCATAACTGCGCGTTTTTCCATGTTTGCAAGCGCAGGACTGTCGATTGAGAAATCTCCACGGATTGTTCCCATTTCAGCTTTGTAAGGCATAGTATCACCTGCAACTTTACGAACGACATCAACAGCGTGAACTCCTTTTACAACCATTTTTACAAGTGGAGCTGAAGTCATATAATCTATAAGCCATTTACGTATTTCAGGGCCAATCTTAGCAGCTTCTGTTGTGCCAAAATCTTTCATAGCATCATAACCATATTTCTCATAAGTAGTTAGTGTTTTATTTCCAAGACGTGTTATCCACTCTTCACTTTTTGGATAGTGATCATTAACTTTATCAAATTCTGGGACAAACATTTCAAGTGCGACAATCTTAAGATCTCGTTGTTCAAAACGCTTGATAACTTCACCGATTAAGCCTTTTTTAACTCCATCTGGCTTCATCATGACATATGTAACTTCTTCTTTTGGGTGTTTCATATAAATAAAAAATCGCTTTCGCGGTTGTAATAATATACTCAAACTATAGCAAAAATCGGGGTATTTTGCAATTTTACTTTTTTACCTGTTTTTCGAAAGTAAACACTGAATAGTCATGTGGGTTTACATCGTAATTATGCAAAACTTGTAGCGCTGAACACACAACATGGTCCTCCCATTTAAAACCAAGTTTATCTGAGATTTCTTTTATTTCTTCAATTGTATCCCCCTCCAACTCTATATATGGAGGTATTAACGGCCACTCATCTATATCACATTCTATATTGTCTAAAATATATCTTGTTCTTATTCTCTCCTCATATACTTTTGGAACTAATCCTATTTCTTCAAGAAGCTGGGATGTTTTGTCGAAATCTGAAACTTCGACTTCGATTTCTTTCATCCCTTGATCTTTTAGAGGATTATTTCCCACTCCTAATCTTTCTTTATAGCTAAGAGTTATTCTGTTCCCTTCATCTCTAAGTCTAACCCAAGCATTTCGTTCTTTTGAAAGTTTTAAATTGGGAAAATCGTAGGGTTTAAGTCTATAATCAAATCTACCTACAAGAACGGCTCCTAGATTTTTTAAATCTTCTTCAATTTTATCTTTATTAATATTTAGAAATTTTACTTCTATTTCTTCCATTATCCTTGTTGTCTATACTTTGACATTATTTCCTCTTCTACTTCTGCACGCTCGCGACCAAATTTTAGATATGAAAGTTCTTTGATTTTTTCTACAATTTCCATATTGCCTTGTGGAGGCGGGAATGTTCCCATATTAAAGGGTTTTGTTGGCTGACCTGCCACTAGCATCGATACATAAGCATTTCTATTCTCTATTTTCATTATATCCGCAGAGGTAAATATAGGTTTAAACTTACTCTCTAGGAATTGTGCATCTTCCGCTCCAACACGGAAAACTGTCATTGAGCCGACGTTACCAAAAACTGCATTCTTGATATTGTCCTCAAGTTGAGCGATGTATTGGTGGGCAACAGTTAGAGAAAGTCTATACTTACGAGCCTCTGACAAGATAGACTCAATTGAATCCGTAGTAACATTTTGGAACTCGTCTATATATAGGAAGAAATCTTGCATCTTTTTTCCATACATATCTACACGTGAAAGTGCAGCCATCTGAATTTTGTTTACTATTAGAAGCCCGATAAGGTTAGCATTTATATCACCAAGGCGACCTTTTGAAAGGTTTACCAATAGAATCTTTTTATTGTCCATTATATCTCGGAAGTTAAATACAGATTTTTCCTGAAGAACAACTGGACGCATAATATCGTTGGAAATAAAGTTGTCGAATTTTGAAGTGATATATGGTACGAAGTTCGCAAGGGATTGATCCCCTGTTGTTTGTTCTGCTCCTTTCCAGAACTGCGTAATGATAGGATTTTTACAATGAGAAAGCTTCATGTCACGGAACTCTTTGTCGGCAAGCACTCTTCCAATTTCTAAAAGTGTTGAACCAGACTCTGGATGTTCCATAACAAGAAATGCTGAATTCTTGAAATATTGTTCAAACATTGGTCCTCCTGATGTCTTCATATCAAAAAGCTTGTTGAATATATTCATCAGCTCATTGACTACAAAAGTCTTCTGTTCTGGGTATTTAGGATCATATTCGAGCATGTTTAGACCCATAGGACGAGCAGTGTAAGCAGGATCAAAATATATAACGTCATCTATGCGTTCCTTTGGAATATAACTCAAAATATCTTGAATATCTGTTCCATGAGGGTCAATATAGCAAACACCGTGGCCTGCCTTAATATCCTGAGCTATCATATTCTTCATGATTGTCGTCTTACCTGTACCTGTCTGACCTATCACATATAAGTGTCGCATACGGTCTTCGTCTGCAAAGTGAATGGCTGTATCTTTACCTCTGTAACTGTTAACTCCGAGTATAACGCCTTGTTCCCCCATTTCGATAGGCGCAGGGGCAATACCGGCTTTTGCTTGCTTGAGTTGAGGAGATGAAGTGATACCGTGTGGGAAGTGGAAGACTGTTGCAAGTTCTTTAAGATTTAGTGGCATTGAATATTCATCGGAAAAGGTACGGTAAGAAAAATCATGAGTTAATTGGTTTAGATCTTTACCTTGTGGGTGGTTCCAATTGAAACCATTGCGATCAGACTCTGTAAATTGATTGAATGATGACTCGATATCTGAAAGAATTTGTTTAGCTCTCAGACTACTCTCAGCTGAAGCAATCACCCGAATATTACAAGCCATTATAGTGCTCTTCATTTTTTCAGTAATATTCTCTACTGCTTTATCGTTAACCTTTTTCTCTTCTTTGTTTTTTGATTGTCCAAATACAAGCTCTTTGGCAATAGAGCCTAGGCCTTTAGTAAACTGCCTTGTCATACTTGAAGCTGTGCGCACTGACATCCCCTCTTTTACATCTCCGAGTATTATGTGGAACTTTCTGATAATGTCATCATCTTCTGGGCAAATAGTAAACTGAATTGCTGCTCCTTCTCCAGATTTTTTGAGCTTAGTGAAGACATTGAGAATAATATTTAGTGGATCGTGATCTATAGCATCATAAAGCTTTATCGGATAAACTTCGTGATGAGCAAGTGTTGCATAAGAAGCTACCACTGAGCCACTGTCAGTAAATATATTATAGTCATCTGGCGCTTCATTTATCTTTGCACTAGGGTGGACACCTAAAAGTTGTTTTTCAAAAAGATCTGCTTTGTGTGTTGGCACTGCAGTGTAGAAAACAAAGTGATCAGTATCTTCAGCTAATGCAATCTCTAGTGTAAAATGGTTACGATTATAATTCTGCCTACCTTCACCTACTGAATGCATTCCGGCATAAAATTGCTCCATAGCAGAGAGTAACTCTTTTAAACCTTTTTTTTCTTTCTCATCATTTGTTGGATCAGGTAAAGTAATCTCAAATAACTTCATATCGAGCGATTTGAAGAGTGGAGTACTTTCTTTGAGTCCAGGGATTTTATGCCTACTATATAAATATTGAACTAGGAATCTATGAAAATCATCATCAAGGTGAGGATTGTTCATCTTAGCCACTATTGAAAGCGCTGTTGAGATGCCTTTATCTAATAGAATTCCTAACATCTCTTCCATCTTATTATCGTGCGATTCAGGGTGGAGTCTAAGCACCAAGTCATTCGCATCAACATCTTCCATGACAGCACTTTTATGCATTACTTCTTGTGGTTCATATTTCTTATACTCTTGGATAACATCATGAGCAAGATTTTCTTTTGAATAATCTTGTCCTTGATCTATGAGAGCTTTTTCTTTTTCAGCAATATGGGCACGCAAAAATTCAAGCTCCTCTTCCGGAGTCTTGAACTTTGGAGCATTGTTTAAATTAAAACCTTCCATTAAAACTATTATATCATAAAGATTTTTATAAACTGATATAAAAAAAGCCGGAGTGCGTCCGGCTGGCAAGTTGGCAATCCTATTTGGTAGGATTAAAACCTTTTTGCCATAAATTCTTTCGGGTTTTGGATGAATTCCAATAATGAGAGACCATGGAGTCCGGCTGCTTGGGACCAGTCATTAGATATCTCAAACATTGATTTACCATCTTTCCGGAATGTAGCTATTGCAATTTGTTTAAAAAGCACAGCCCCTTTCATCTCTGAAAGGAATTCCAGTTGACCCATTATTGTTGGATTCTTGACCATGAAATCAACACGGCCGATTTTAAAGAAAGTTGAAACTTCGCCGGTATTCCTGGGAGAAAGCACAGACGTAAAATCCATACCATTTCCGCCAAGTTTATTAAGCTGATCAATTTTGTTCCAGATGTTCTCAGAAACAACTTTTAAACCAGCTAAGCCGGGAATTTCAGCAGCCTCTTCACTGTTGTTTTCAACTAATGAAAAGCTGCATTCAAATTTACTGAATTTACCCAGGAAGAAATTCAAAACCTCTTCAAGGGAGAAGTACTCATATGTCATAACAGAAAGGTTTTAGTTATTTGAAACTTGTTTAAATTAAAGCATTTTTTATTACTTTTGTCAATATACCTATCCTATAGTCAAAATCTCTGCATCACCTTCTGTTATGAGAACTGTATGTTCGAAATGGGCGCTACGAGAACCATCAACTGTTTTTATCGTATATCCATCTGGAAGGGTCATGATAGCAGCTCTGCCTATATTTAGCATCGGTTCTATTGCAATAACCATACCAGGAACTAACTTCTCTCCTTTCCCGGGTTTGCCAAAGTTTGGAATAAATGGATCTTCATGAATCTTTTTACCGACACCGTGCCCAGAGAGTTCCTTTACTATCCCGTATTTTTTACCAACAAATTTTTCAATTGCATGACCAATATCGCCTACAGTATTACCACCTACCGCTTGCTCAATACCAACAAGTAGGGCTTCATGGGTAATTTCTAAAAGTTTTTGTGATGCTTTAGGAACTTTGCCTACAGGTACAGTAATAGCATGATCTGTAAAAAGTCCTTTGTGTTTTATGCCAAGATCAATTGATATAATGTCTCCTTCTTTTAGAATTTTATTTTCACCTGGAATCCCGTGCACAATTTCATTATTAACTGAAGTGCAGAGAGATGCTGGATAAGCTTTATTTTGTCCTTCTGGTTTATAGTTTAAAAATGCTGGCTCATCGCCACCTTCTTTTATGAGTTTGTAGGCATATTCATCTAGTTCTTTTGTAGTAACTCCAGGAGCTACTTTTTTAGCCACTTTCGCTAAAATAGAGGCCAATCTATGCCCCCCTTCTCTAAGTATTTCAATCTCTTCTTTGGTTTTAATAATCACTACCATATACGGCTTATACTATATAAATATAGTACATTATGCAATATATAAATTTATTCAAACTCTTTTTTGTATTCTTCAACATCCCATACCTTCTCCAAAGATTCTTGCGAATAAGAACTTATTATATTATTACCTGACTTATCACTTTTACGATTGAAGAGTCTAAAGGAGCTTGCCATAGTATGGCGTTTTTTGTGTCTCTCATAGAAGGACTCTCTAGGTAATGGAATTTTATATTTGCGGTAAAAAGAAAGCTCTTGCTCTGTAATTTTATATCTTTTATTTGATAATTTAGATAGAATAACCTCGTTCACAATATCATCACCAACATCAAGAATAGAGTCAGGGAGCTCCTCTGCTTTGATTGTATGATCAAATATTTGATCCTCTGTTTTATCTTCATATCTAAAACCATGCAAATTTATTTCATCCTTTGTAAGCGGATATAACTCTTGAGCTTCTGTGTCTAGATAAGGGAAATAAGATAATTCGGTAGGTAAATAATCTCCGAAAACATATTTATTCCCTTTTTTATCAATATATGGCATGTCAGACATGTGCTTTTTTATTTCTTCAACTAACTTTAAATATTCTTCTTTTGTATATTGCTTATTCAAAATACAATATTCTGCATCTTTTAAACCATTACAACCAAAACAATTTTTACTTCTATAAATTTGACTCACATATGTCACATCCTGACAGTTCCACGCTGAATAACTACCAATAATATTAGAAGAGAAGGCTGGGAGATCTGATTCATAAGCAAGCTCTGATCCTCCACCAGCATCAGTATCATAGGAATCTCTTGCTCCATCAGCATAGTTATCGAATCTACAATTTTCACTCGAAAGCATTAAAAAAGAATCTTTACAGTTATGACAATTAGTCAAAAGGTCACCAGAACAGTCAACGCAATTAACCATCCTGACAGCTTTTCTGGGATGAGTATTTAAAATGGGTTCAAATTCTTTCTTAGCTCTTTCAACCCCAGAGTAAGTATGCAAAGCATATTCTTTCATCAGCTCTTCATATTTTTCTTTACCAACATCTTCATTTTTAAAAAAATATGATTTTCCTCGAAGCCCTGTGCACATAAAACAGTGGTTACAATTTCGGCAATCATAACAGAAGGCAGAATCTGAACATGATCGTGAATCATACACATATCTACATTGATAACAATGTTCAGTGTTTACAGTTTCGTAATTGCCTTCATCTTTCCCAAAGCTCGTATGCACATCTACTAAGTCCTTACTATTTACAACATAGAAAGAATACATAACATTCTCAAGCTTCCAAGCCTTTATCACTAAATAGCAATCTTTTCCCATTGCAAAGTCATTTGTATACATACAATTAGTACTCAGTAATCCATCATCTGTATCCATTGCTGGTTTCGGAACAGTTTTTATTAAATCAACATATTGCTCAAAAAATGAACGGGAAAAATCATAGTCCCTTCCATAATCAAAAGCGTTCCATTGATCGGAATGCCATAATTTAGGAGTATATACGGTAATATCAGACTTAGGAGAATATAAAGAGATAACGGAATTCCCTGACAAACCACATGTCGATTTATAATAATTAACATAGTTTCTCCAACTAAACCTTCTTTGTCTTCTACATTCTGGGCAAAACGTCGGCGGAGGAACTTTTATTTTTTCATAAAAGGAGAAATCATCAACCTCTATATTAAAGGAGTTTTTACAATTCTGACAATTCCTAGTTTCCATAAATTTAATCTATTTTGACTTTTATAATTCCAGTCAAGTTCTCACTTGATAAATAACCACACCATTTTTCTAAATCTGGAATATCTATTTTTATTGGTATTTCTGGCTTAGTAAATATTACTATATTTTTATAGCTTTTCTTTATTACTTCTTCTTTTGCTACACAATTATCTATGTGGCCAGAAAATATTATCTTATTTAAGCCCAAACAGGAATCAAAAACTTGTTTACTGAATGCTTCAATATTTTTTACAAGAACGACTCTATCTTTTATATCTTCCAAATTTTTTACAGCATTAATAAAAAGATCTTCATTGCCACTATCTAAAATTATTACCTGGCTATCTCGATGATTCTCTAAATCTTCAGTTGAATTAACAAAGGCTAAGGTTGTATGTTTATTACCTATCTGTTCTAAAAAGTTATCTTTAGCCATAGGAAAGGCTGTAAAAAATAATATTTTTGAACCAGATAAAAATAAATCTTTGATGAGGGTAATAGTAAAATGAGAACCTCCAGATTTTTCTCCATATATAACTAAATAAGGTAAATCTTTTTCTTGTATTTTATATTCATTACCATTAAGTAGTACCTGGTTCATATATTTATTTTATAACAGTTCCAATAAAGTCTTCACTATTGAGATATTTTTTAAGATTCTCTATATTTTTTCCGTTTAAGATTGAGACTTCAAGACCAAGCTCTTCGGCTTTTGCTGCAGCTACTGGATCAAAAGGAGCATTGAGTCCTGGATTCCACTCTGTTGGCAATATTGCTCGGAAATCTGCCCAAGAGCTTTGTTTTATAATCTCGGCATCTGGGAACTTTTTCGGGTCCTTATTATAAGCATAATCAATATTTGAAAGGTTTATTACCTTTTTTGCTCCTACGCTACCTGCTGCATGGACTGCTGCAAGGTCGCTACTATTACCTGGCTTCCAGCCTGCTCCTATAAGCACTGGTTTATCTGTACTGGGAATACTATCTGGATCCATGATTATAGAGCTATGAGCAATATTACCAAATCCAGTTCTTATAAGCTCTGCGTTCATACGTGTAGCTGCGATACCAATCCAATCGAGATCATCATGACTAGGAGTCACTATCTCCTTTGATGCAGCTATATAAGTACGGGCAGTGTGTCCCCCACCTGTAATAATTACAAATTTAAAACCTTTTTCTACGTATTGATTTATAGTTTCTATAAATTGTTTTATAAAAATAGTATCAATATCATTTGGCACGATAAGCGAACCACCGAGAGATATTACGATGTGCTTATCAGTTTCCATATTAGAGTCCTAGAGTTTTAATTAATTCTTTATGGACGTCTTCGACTGATTGCTCACCATTGATAGTATAAATAGTATAACCACCTTTATCTTTAAAATAATACATGGCAGGGACAACATTGTTTACATATTCATCAAAACGCTTTGCGATGCCCTCGTCTGTGTCGTCACTGCGAGCGCGAAGTTTCATTCGTTTAATTGCTTCTTCTTTTTCAACTTTAATATATACAACCTTAATATCACTTCTACTATAAAAATCCATAGCCGCTTCAAAAACTTCAGACTGAGTAACTGTGCGAGGGAAACCATCTACCATCAAATGAGTATCTTCTCCAAGCGATGAGACTAAAATGTTGGTAAATAAACTAATGGTTAAAAAATTTGGTTGGAGCCAACCTTGTTCAAGAGTAGTCTGTACCAATTTCCCAGTATAACTACCCCCTGCAATAAGTTTTCTAAACTCTGAACCCGGGTAAGCAAGAGTGATTTGGGCATTTGGATCTTTTTCTTTTAAATATTTCTGTAGAAGCTCAATCTGAGTACCTTTACCAGAGCCTGCTATACCAAAGAAAAGAAATGTATGTGGTTTATTCATATGTTTATATTATATACTAATTACTTCCATATTAAAAAAGACCTCATTGTAAGGTCTTTTTTAATATTCTCTCATTGAAAGCTGAGCTTCGACTTTCTTAATCAAATCAAGAACGACTGACACGACGATTAGAAGCGCTGTACCTCCGATAGCAAAAGCAGAAATTCCCGTGACAGATTTAACGATAAGAGGTAAGACCGCTATGAGACCGAGGAATATTGCACCCATTAGAGTAATACGATTTAGAATTTTAGCTATATAGTCTCGAGTTGCAGTACCTGGTCTAATCCCTGGAACGAATGCACCATTTTTCTGTAGATTTGTAGAGAGTTGATCTGGATCGAAAGTCACTGCTGTATAGAAGTAAGTAAATAAAAATACAAATATAAAGTAAGCTAGTGAATAAAGCCAAGTATTATTCACAAACCAAAGTAATCCTTTTGAAATACTTAGAAGAGTAGCGTTAGCACTTGTTGCTAAGAAATTTCCAATTAGTTGAGGGAAAAGAAGTATTGATAGAGCAAAGATTATCGGGATAACACCAGCTTGATTCACGCGTAGAGGTAAATATGTCTGAGTACCTCCAGAAACCTTGTCTCCATGCATCTGTCGTGCATAAGTCACCGGGATTGGTCGCTCTGCTTCAGTAACAACTACAACACCAGCGACAATAGCAACTCCAACAGCTAAGAATAGGATATATGTTGGAAGATTCGCCATATCAAAGGTAAACAGGAATTGTGAAATCTCTGTCGGAATATTTGCAACGATACCGGCAAAGATTATGAGAGATACTCCATTACCAATACCAAATTCAGAAATAAGTTCACCGATCCACATTATGAGCATTGATCCAGCCACAATTACTGATACGTTGGCAATCATTCCGAACAAATCTACATCTCCAAGAATTCCTTGGCGCTTTAAAAGTATTAAAAGACTTAGCCCTTGAATTATCGCAAGAGGGATAGTAAGAGTGCGACTGATTTGAGTAAACTTCTTGCGTCCTATTTCTCCATCTTCTTGGTACATTGCTTTCAATCTTGGGGACATTATAGTAAGAAGTTGCATTATTATAGATGAAGTAATATATGGTCCAACACCAAGCATCAATATAGATAAGTGCGAAAGTCCACCTCCAGTAAATATACTAAGAGTACCTAGGAATTGGTTGTTGTTTAGAAAAGCATCGAGTCTCATCTTGTCGATACCTGGGATTGGAATACCTGAAAGTAGACGAAACACAATAAGAGCAACTAACACAAATAAGACACGAGATCTAAGTGTCTTATCTGTAAATATAGTTTTTATTTTATTCCAAACGGTTTCCATAATTATTTTATACTTCCACCAGCTTTTTCAATTTTCTCCTTTGCAGATGCTGAAACTTTACAACCTACAACAGAAACATTGACTGTGATTTCACCACTACCTAGAATTTTAACTTTTGGTAGAACTCCACCTAGTTTACGAACAAGCTTCTTTGCAAAAAGAGTCTCAGGATTAACAATTGCTCCTTTTTCAAAAACATTTAATGCACCAACGTTTACAGGTGAGAACTTTGAGACAGTTGAATTGAATCGGTAGCCACGAAGCTTAGGGAGCTTCTTAATAATATCACGCATTTGTGGGCGACGCTTGTTACCAGCACGAGCTGTCTGACCTTTGCCTCCACGACCTGAAGTCTTACCTCGAGTACCTCCACGTCCTACAAGGCGAGATTTACGATTTGGATTCTTTCTTTTTAGTGTATGTAATTGCATATAATTTTTATTTAGCGTCTACTACTTCAACCTCTGTTACTCCTGCACTAGCGAGTAGGTCTTTTTCAGAAACTGCGGCTTCAGCTATAACTTGAGCAATCTTTGGAAGAGCCGCTTTTGCACGTAGTTGATAAAGTGCAGCATAGGCAACACGAGCGTTGTTTAATTTATTCTTACTACCAGAGCGAAGTTTTGCAGTAACATTTTTGATACCTGCAAGTGTAAGCATGTCGCGAACAGTACTACCAGCAACTAAACCTTTTCCATGGTTTGGCATAATTGAAAGCTTTGAACTTGAAAATTTATCGTGAACCTCATGCATTATAGACATATCTTTTGTAGTTTTTATCTTGAACATGTTCTTCTTTGCTTGACGAAGAGCTTTAGCGATAGCTACTGCTGTGTCTCCTCCTTTTCCTGTACCAAGACCAACAGAACCTTTCTTGTCCCCTATAGCAATTGCAACAGCAAATGTCATACGACGTCCTCCTGCAACAACGCGAGTAACGCGACGAATAGAAACCATCTTCTGATCAAATTCTGGTTTTGGACGCTCGAAGAAAGTGCGTGGCTTTCTATCACCACCTTCTTTTCGTGGTCCTGACCCTCTAGTATTATTTGTTTTAGGTTTTGTTGTATCCATATATTTATATTAAAATTCTAAACCAGAACTTCTAGCAGAATCTGCAAGTGCTTTCACGCGACCAGTGTATTTAAAACCATTGCGATCAAAAACAACTTTTTTGATCCCCTTTTCATTTGCAAGCTTTGCAACATTTGCACCGACTAGAACTGAGCGCTCTGTCTTTGTGCCTTTCTTTGCGTCCATATCAGAAGCAGAAACTACAGTGACATGTTTTGAATCATCAATAATTTGAGCATAAATGAATTGGTTTGATCGGAATACTGAAAAACGTGGTCGCTCTGTTGTACCAAGAATCTTTGTACGAATCTTTTTCTTTAATCTTATTCTTTTTTCTGCTTTTTTGTTCATCATAAAATAAAATTATTATGCGGCTTTCTTACCTTGCTTACGACGGATAACTTCACCAACATATCTGAAACCTTTACCTTTGTAAGGTTCTGGTTTTTTCATTGATCGGACAGAAGCAGCAAATTGGCCAACTAGTTCTTTATCAATACCAGATATAGCAATGATATTTTTATCAGCAGTAACAGTAAGACCTTGTGGGATTGGTACTTTAACAGGGTGAGAAAATCCTAGAGCAAGGTTTAGTGTAGTACCAGCAACATCTGATTTGAATCCAACTCCTTCTAGAACAAGACTCTTTGTATAACCATTGTTTACACCTTCTACCATGTTTTTAACATGTGAAGCGTATGTTCCCCATAGTGCATTGATTGTACGATCACCTGTTTTGTTTGGAGTAAAAGTTATCTCACTACCATTTATATTTATTGTGACAGGACCTGAGAAGTCACGTGATAGAGTTCCTTTTGGACCTTTCACAGAAAGAGTAGTACCAGAGAGTTTTACTTCTGTACCATTTGGGATCATAACTGTTTGTTTTCCTATACGTGACATATAATTTAATTACCAAACTTTAAATAAAACTTCCCCGCCGACCATCTCCTTGCGAGCTTGTTTATCTGTCAAAATTCCTTTTGGTGTAGTCATAACAGTAAGACCATAAGAACGCTTTATATCTTTAACTCCTTTATAAACACGGCATGAAGATTTTGAAACTCTCTCTGCTCCTTTTACTTTTGGCATACCATCTACGTAAACGATTCCAATTTCAAGGGTTGGCATTCCTTTCTTCATCTTTTTAGTAACAGAAGAAACATAACCTTCTTTCATAAGGCATTCTGCGATTGATTCTTTGATTTTTGAATAAGGAACGGTTACAGACTCATGTTCTGCAACACCAGCATTCTTTATCATATTTATCATGTTTGCGATTTGATCCATATATATTGTTTATTACCAACTAGATTTACGAACACCTGGAAGCATACCTTCGTTTGCAAGTTCACGGAAACATATACGGCATAGGCCGAAATCTCTCATATAAGCATGGCCTCTTCCACAGCGAAAACAACGATTTGTCTCTCGTGTTGAAAACTTAGATTTCTTATGATGTCTTGCTAAAACTGATGTTTTTGCCATATATAAAAATGATCGTTCTTAATCGAGTGATGTCTTGTGTCTTTTCTTAAAGCCTTTATTTATGCCTTAAGGAGAAACACAGATCCTCTCAATACCGAACTTCCCCTATACTATCAGATACCCCCTTTTGTGTCAAATAACAAAGATCGGGCTTGCATTAGAATTAAGCCATGTAGTATAATGTAACGGTATTTGACAAACAGGGGTGGTTCCCTAATAAACGAGATTCCGAAACAGTAACCTGTTTCAAGTGTGGCGTGGGTCTTAAAAAACCATACGCCAAGTGCGTATTCCCGTAAAAAGGAATCTCACCTACGTCACACTTGGTACAGGTTTTTTATTTATCTCGTATTTCCTAATAGCAACTAACGAAAGTTAGTTGGTTGTTATAAAGGGGATGCGAGATTAACATAATCCAGAACGACATCCTGAAATTCTGGTAGGTGGTGACCGAAATACACTAAAAAATGTCAGCAAAATTTGCTAGATGTTTTCCAGGAGATGAAGGCAATATTATTTGTCAGCATTGGAATGGAAGCTGGATTGTCTTCCCAGGTGGTAGTGAAGACCAGACGGAGAAAAGAAAACGCCTCCGTGTCACAAGGACAAAGAAGCGTTTTCAACAAGTATAAGGCTATAAACCTTTACAAGGCACTCTCAAGAAATTGGGGGTGCTTTGTATTTATATTATATCTCAACAAAGGGATCTAACGTAAGTACCCTTTGTAAACTTTATGGGGATATCTTATATTAAGACTCTCAGTATGTCAAATAACTCTTATCCAAGCTTATATTTTAAACAATAAATAGTTAAATAATAATATATACCCATATATTAAAAAGATTATTTTTAGTATAAAAAATACCCACCCAGGTAAACTTAACCATTCACTAGATTTAATATCAGCTTCTGTGTTGCCCCCATTCTTGTATTCGTGAAAGGTAAAAAAGAAAAACCAGATCAAAGATGATACTAAATATTGAATAAAATCAAAAAATAAGCTTGAAATAAATAAAGATAAGGGCATTATGAGTTCTTCAGGAATTAACGGTTTGTCAAATTTAGTAATCTTAAAAATCCAAATTATTGCTATTCCAGCTAAAGATAATTGCCTAGCAATATTACTAGTCTTTTCTGTAAATTCATATGAATCATTTTTATACTCTTTTAGTTGCATGTTTTTCTGGGGCCAGTGTGATCTGTACCTTTTCTACCTGAATACTTTCTTAAAACAAACTTACCATTTATAGAACCACGCCTAATAGCTTTTTTTGATTTCTTCTTTGCCATACATAAATATTAACATAAAATCCCCTTTCGGGGATTTTATGAGGAGGTCTATTTTTTGAACGGGACACCGATCATTTCAAAGAAGTCTGTTGCTTCGGCTTTGGATTTTGCTGTAGTCACGATTGTGATAGCTAGTCCAAATATATCTTTGATATCTTCGTCACCTGTCTCTGGAAATATTGTGTGCTCTTTTATTCCGTAAGTCATGTTGCCAATATTGTCCACTACCTTTCTCTCAATTCCACGGAAGTCTTTTGTACGAGGTATAGCAACATTGATAAGCTTGTCTAGGAATCCATACATGCGAGCTCCACGAAGTGTAACCATCACACCAATTGGATCACCGAGGCGGATCTTGAATGTTGCGATAGATTTCTTTGCACCACGAGTTGCAGGCTTCTGACCTGTAATCTTTGCAAGTCGATCCATTATGAATTTATTGCGATCTTTGTCTTTCTTTATACCAGTACCTGTACCTGTTGCAATAACAACCTTCACAAGGTGAGGCGCAGCCATAGAGCTCTTGTAGCCGTATTTAGCTTTTAGAGTAGTGTATGCTTTTTTTTCTTTTTGTTTAACTGTTTCCATAATATTTTTTAGCTAGTCTTTTTAACATTTGATACATTTATTGGCATAGCAATATCTATAACCTGGCTCTGTTCCCCTTTTTTCATAGCCTTGCGAGATTTCTTGTGCATATTCACTCCTTCAACAATAACTTTGTTTAGGGTTGGCATAGCTTTTACAACCTTACCTTTTTTGCCTTTACTTGCACCAGCTATAACTATTACATTGTCTCCTTTCTTGATTTTCATAAAATTAAATAACCTCTTGTGCTAAAGAAATAATCTTCTGGTATCCTCGTTCTGCGAGCTCGCGTGGGATTGGTCCGAATACACGACCCCCTTTTGGATCCATCTTATCTTTTTCCAAAATAACTACAGCATTATCATCAAAACTAATGTATGATCCGTCTTTACGTCGGTAAGACTTAACAGTGCGGACAACAACAGCTTGATGAACATCTTTTTTCTTGACTCCTTTACGAGGCTCAGCAATTTTGACTGAGATAATAACCTTATCTCCTAGTCCAGCATAACGACGCTTGGAAGAACCAAGTACCTTGAAAACTTTTCCGACTTTACCGCCGGCGTTATCTGCTATATTTACTACTGTTCCATCTTGTATCATATAATTTTTACGCTACTACTTTAAATTTCTTATCTTTTGATATTGGTCGTGTTTCTTCTATCTCTACGACATCACCAATCTTCTTACTATTGTTCTCGTCGTGAGCTTTGTACTTCTTGGATTTCTTGATTCTCTTGCCGTATTTTGAGTGTTCAACGAATCTTGTAACTTTTACAACTATAGTCTTATCCATCTTATCTGAGGTAACTACACCTTTTAGAGTTTTATTTGTTTTTTTATTTGTGCTTGTCATATAATTATCGTGCGACAACACGTGTAGTTACTGGTAATTTTGTACCTGCTTTACGCAATGCTTCTTTGGCAACTGCTTCTGGTACACCGTCGACTTCAAATATTACTCGGCCTGGGCGGATATCTAGACAGTAACCTTGTGGATCACCCTTTCCCTTTCCCATTCCTACTTCTGCTGGCTTTGCTGTAAAAGGTCTATCAGGGAAAATACGAATCCACATACGGCCAGTCTTGCCGATTGTACGTGATGTAACCTTACGAGCAGACTCTATCTGGTTTGAACGAATACGGCCACCTTTTGTAGCTTTTAGAGCGTATGAACCAAAGGCAATAGTAATACCTCGAGTATCTGGAGTGACTTTCGTCATATCAGTTCTACCTGTTTGCCACTTTCTAAATTTTACTTTTTTAGGTAATAACATAAAAATTAATTCTTATTATTTCTAGTATTATTCTCTGGTGTATTAAAAACTTCACCGCGGTAAATCCAGACCTTGATTCCGATATCTCCATAACTCATATGAGCTTTCTCGCGAGCAAAATCTACATCTGCACGGAATGTTTGAAGTGGGATTGAACCTCTTTTAATCTGCTCAGAGCGAGCGATTTCAGATCCAGCTAAACGGCCTCCAACATAAATACGTGCTCCTTTTACTCCACGAGCAGCCATAACCTTTTCAATAGCTTGCTTGATAACACGACGGTATGGGAGACGTTTTTCAAGTCCTTCAGCGATAGCACATCCAACGATTGCAGCATCTGCATCTGGATTTCCAACTTCAACAATATCAAATTTAAAGTCTTCTGGTATTAAAATCTTCTTCTTTTTCATTGCAGATATTAGGTCAGCCTTCAATTTTGCTGCACCTTCACCTGAACGTCCAATGATCATACCTGGACGTGAAGTATGAACCATTATTTTTGTTGATTTAACATTTCTTTCTATTTCAATACGAGAAACGTAAAAGCCGCGTAGTTTCTTTGCTAGAAATTCACGGATAACAACATCACTTGCAAGAAGAGTTTTGTATTTCTTATCAGCAAACCATCGTGACTTCCAATCACGGTTTATTACTAGTCTATGTGCGTATGGATGGACAACTTTTGACATATATTATTTATCTTCTTTCTTAGTTACCTTTTTAGTTGCGACTTTTTTAGTTTTTGGTTTTTCTGTTTTTGTTTCAGCCTTCTTTTCCTTTACTACTTTTTCCTTCTTTGTTGATGTATTTTCAGAAAGTGTAAGCATAATGTGACTCATGCGCTTATTGATTCGAGATGCTGAACCTCGAGCACGAGGCATACTTCTCATCATAACAACTCCTTTGTTTACTGTAACATTTGAAATTATAAGGTTTTCTTCTGATACACCTGCCTGTTTAGCATTAGCTACTGCTGAAGCAAGTAATTTCTCGATAGGACCTGATGCACGCTTTGGGAGTGATTTTAAATGAGTAAAAGCGTCAGCAACCCTTTTGCCTTTGATAAGTCCTGCTACAAGGCGAACCTTGCGTGGGGACTGTCTGTAGTTTTTTAAAAATGCTTTCATAATCTAAATTTTATTTCTTTGAATCGGTTGCTGCTTTAGCTGACTTTGCTGCGGATATTTCGGCTTCTTTCTTCTTCTCTTCTAATTCTTTCTGCATCTTACCTCCGTGCTTAGTGAACTTGCGAGTAGGAGAGAATTCTCCGAGTCTATGTCCTACCATATCTTCACTGACTAGGACTTCTATATGAGCTTTTCCGTTGTGGACACCAAACACGAATCCAACCATTTCAGGAGAGATGACGCAAGCTCGAGACCAAGTTTTTATCATACCTGTCTCAATAGGCTTTTTGCCAGCTATCTTTTTAAGTAGCCTTTCATCAACATATGGACCTTTTTTGAGTGACCTTGTCATATACAATATAAATAAGCTCTTGTGAGCTCGTTCGTCTATACTAGCAAACTTAAAAATAATGTCAAATCCTAAAGATTATAACATTAAAATATTACTATGATTTTAGGTAGGAAGATAATTATCCCTATAATACCAGCAATTATTACAGCAATCGACACAGCCCCAGCAGCGACATCTTTGGTATCGCGAGCATATGGGTGATAATTAGGGCTTGTAAGATCAATATCAATTTCAATGGCTGTATTTATCATTTCAAAAAGAATCACGAGTCCTATTGCAAAAATTATCAATACCCATTCGATGCTAGATATACAAAG
Source organism: Minisyncoccia bacterium (assembly GCA_044228545.1). Classification (GTDB taxonomy): domain Bacteria; phylum Patescibacteriota; class Minisyncoccia; order Phycocordibacterales; family UBA9973; genus UBA8515. The sequence goes on from JBGAUR010000001.1 coordinate 20,950, forward strand.
CACAACTCCCAAATATATTGCGAGTATTGCAAAGAAAATATGAACCCATGCATTGTGAGTTGTTTTTAAAAATATAGAAATCCCCCGAAGTGCATGATTAGTACTTCGAAGTCTAGATATTATCGAGAATCGTGTTTTTTCCGGTAGTTTATTTTCCATATCGCTATTATATAACAAAAGTGAGATAAAAGATTAATTTTATGAGCCCAGCCTGCGCCCCCGCAGAGAGGGTAAAGCGCGAATAAAATTAATCATTTATGAAGCTCTAAAACAAAAGCGCCTTTTGGGCGCTTTTGTTTTTATTTTGTATTTTTTGATTTTCCAACCTTTCGGCGAGAGACGATCCACATGTTTGAGTATTTCTTTGGAGTACGAGTCTTCTGACCTTTTCCAGATGGTTTACCCCACATAGTCTTTGCACGACGAAGACCTCGTCCTTGTGCACCTTCACCCCCTCCGTATGGGTGATCAACTGGGTTCATAGCACTTCCACGAACTGTTGGGCGGATACCCTTCCAGCGTGAACGTCCTGCTTTACCAAAATTTTGAAGTTTGTATTCAGAATTCGAAACTTCACCGATACATGCATAGCAATTTTCAGAAACTTTTCGAACTTCTGTTGATGGCATCTTTATGTTTGTATATCCTCCATCGTTTGCAACTACTTGAGCAAATACTCCGGCACTTCGTGCGAGCTTACCACCATTGCCAGGTTTGATTTCAATATTGTAAACAAACGTACCGACAGGAATCAATTTAAGTGGTAGACGATTTGCTGTAGTTAGAGGAACTTTTTCACCTACTACAAATTTATCACCAACTTTTATAGATTTAGGAACGATAACATAGCGTTTTTCACCATCAGCATAAACTGCAAGACCTATAAACGCATTTCTATTTGGATCGTATTCGATAGACATTATCTTTGCAGGAATATCTTTCTTGTTGTACATGAAATCAATCTCACGGTATAGACGCTTGTGACCACCCCCTTTGTGGCGAGTAGTAATACGGCCTTGATTATTTCTTCCAACAGATCTCTTAAAACCTTTGGTTAAAGATTTCTGTGGTTTACTCGCAGTCAAAACGTTTCTGTATGAAACAGTAGTTTGATGACGCTTTGATGGAGTTGTTGGTTTATATGTTTTCATATTATACGAATGCTATTTTATCTCCTTTCTTCAAATAAACGACCGCTTTTTTACCACCACTTTTTGTACCAATAACTCCACGGCGCATTACAACCTTTGAAGTTCTTTGAGTTATAGAAATTTTAATTGGTGTGACATTGTAAAGCATTTTGATAGCTTTCTTTATCTCATTCTTATTTGCATTACCTGTTACATTGAAAGTGTAAGCACCTTTATCTGCGCCGATTGCTGATTTTTCTGTGATACGTGGACCGATTATCATTGGGTGTGTTTTTGCACTTCCTTTTTTCTCAACCACTTCTTTTGTTTTTTTGTTTTTTGTTGTTGCCATATATTATTTCTTTTCAGATTTACCACCTAGGAAGGCGATACTCTCTGTTGGTTGTGAAATGATAATGTATCTGTAAGACAGCAAATCAACTGGGTTCATATTTCGAACTTCATCAATCTCAACTGTCGGAATATTTCCAAAACTTTTCTTCAAAACTTCACTCTTAGCTGGAACAGTGATATAAGTGTTTGGCTTTTTACCACCAACCATCTTTTCAAAACCAGAAACTTTACTAAGATCTTTGACAATCGCGACAGCATCTTTAGTTTTGATATTTTTAAGTGTTAGTTCTTCTAAGAAAAGAATTTGTCCTTTGCGAAGTTTTTCAGAAAGCACAGTGTAGAGAGCTTTTGTTCTCATTTTCTTATTGATCTTTTGCTCATAACTCTTCTCATTGCGAGGACCGTGAGTTATACCTCCTCCTTTCCAGATTGGTGAACGAGTTGAACCATGGCGAGCGCGTCCTGTACCCTTTTGTCTCCAAGGTTTCTTACCACCTCCACGGACTTCTCCACGTGTTTTTGTATGTGCAACAGGAGTACGAGCATTTGCTTGCATCGCAGTTACAACTTGGTGAACTAGGTCAGCATTCCAAGGCAAAGCAAATAGAGACTCTGGTAGATTTAACTTACCAACTGACTTACCTTTTTGATTGTATACTTGTGTTTCCATAATATTATCCAATTATTTCTACAAGAGTTCCACGTCGTCCTGGAATTGCTCCTTTTACGATTAATTGATTGTTTTCTTTATCAACACCAACTATTTCTAGATTTTTTACAGTGATGCGATTTCCACCAGTTCGTCCTGCCATGCGCATTCCTTTTGGAACTTTATTTCGAAGACCTCCTCCGATAGAACCTGGTTCACGCTCAGAGTGCTTCTGTCCATGAGAACGTGGTCCTCCATGGAATCCGTGTCGTTTAACAACACCTTGGAAACCTTTTCCTTTTGAAAGTCCTGAAATAGTTACAATATCACCTTTTGCAAATGCATCGACGGTGATATGATCACCTACTGCTATCTCTTCGATATCTCGAAATTCGCGCAAGTGTTTATATGCACCTTCTTTTACATGTCCTAGGTGAGCTTTCGTTGCACGATTTACTTTTTGTTCTTCAAATGCAACTTGAATAGCAGTATAACCATCCGTATCAGGATTTTTAACTTGAGTGACAACCATTGGACCAGCATCTATAACTGTAGCTGGTATCACTGTGCCGTCATCATCAAAGCACTGCATCATATGCTGTTTTTTACCAAGAATAAATTTCATAAATTAATATCTTTACATCATCTTCACGTCTATATCAACTCCAGATGGAAGAGATAAGTTCGTAAGCGCTTCGATAGTTTTTGGATTCGGATTTAGAATATCGATAACACGCTTATGGATTCTGATTTCAAATTGTTCACGAGCATTCTTAAAAACAAACGACGCTCGGTTGACAGTGTATTTCTTTATCTCTGTCGGAAGTGGAATAGGTCCTACGATTTTTGCATCATAGCGAAGTGCAGTATCGATAATCTGTTTTACAGATGTATCGAGTATCTTATTCTCATACGCTCTGACGCGTATGCGAAGTTTAACAACTGCTTCCTCTTTATCCTTTTTTACTTTTGTCCCACTTGTAGGGGCTTTTTTTGTTGTCATACGTTTGTTGTTTAGAAAGAACGGAATGGTTAATACTACTTAATAACTTTTGTCACAACACCAGCACCAACAGTCTTTCCACCTTCACGGATAGCAAAGTGTTGTTGATCTTCAAGAGCAACTGGGGTTACGAGTTTAACTGAAAGTTTAACTGTGTCACCTGGCATAACCATCTCAACTCCACTAGGAAGTGCAGCTTCCCCAGTAACGTCTGTTGTACGGATGTAGAATTGTGGTTTGTATCCAGTAAAGAATGGAGTGTGGCGACCACCTTCTTCCTTCTTCAAGATGTAAACTTCACATTCAAATTCTGAGTGAGGTGTAGTTGTACCTGGCTTACAAAGAACTTGTCCACGAGTAATATCTTCTTTTTTGATACCACGGATAAGGATACCAGCGTTGTCTCCAGCCATACCTTCTTTTAGGTTTTTGTTGAACATTTCAATACCAGTAACTGTAGTCTTTGCTGTATCTTTGATTCCAACGATTTCAACGTCTTCACCAACTTTAACAATTCCACGTTCGATTTTACCAGTAACAACTGTTCCACGGCCTTCGATTGAGAATATATCTTCAATAGGCATTAGGAATGGTTTTGCTGTATCACGTTCTGGAACTGGGATATAAGTATCAAGAGCATTTACTAGCTCAAGAACTTTCTTTGCCCATTCATCATTGTTATCTGCTGATTCAAGAGCTTTAAGTCCTGATCCACGGATAACAGGAGCATTTGCGCCATCAAAGCCTTGTTTTGTAAGGAGTTCACGGATTTCTTCTTCAACTAGGTCGATCATATCTTTATCATCAACCATGTCGCATTTGTTTAGGAATACGATTATTTTTGGAACACCAACTTGTTTTGCAAGGAGAACGTGTTCACGAGTCTGAGGCATCGCACCATCAGTTGCAGCTACGACAAGTACAGCACCGTCCATTTGAGCGGCACCTGTAATCATGTTTTTGATGTAGTCAGCGTGTCCTGGAGCATCGATGTGTGCATAGTGACGAGCTGGAGTCCAGTATTCGTTATGAGAAAGAGCGATCGTGATACCACGAGCTTTTTCTTCTGGAGCTGAGTCGATTTGATCTACGCCTTTAATTTTAGCACCGTATCCATCACCTTGACGATTAAGTACTGATAGGATTGCTGCTGTTAATGTTGTTTTACCATGGTCAACGTGACCAATAGTTCCCACATTTACGTGTGGCTTATCTCTGTTAAATTCTTCTGCCATATATTTTATTGGTTCCGACTACGCCGGAACATAAATTAATTAATAATTAAAGGTGCTCCGACTATGTCGGAGGAAATCCCAATGTCACTCATACTAGCAAATCTAAAAATAATGTCAATCTTCCCAAATCAAAAACTCCCCATTGGGGAGTTTTTGATTTACTATATCTCTATTTGTTTAGGCTTAGGGTTATTGTTTTCACTATTATCCTGAGCACTGCTACAACCTGGATCACCATCTTTACCACCAAAATCAATCTTTCCATCCCCATCGTTATCAATTAAATCACTACATTGAGGAAGACTATTCGCTTCATTATTATCATTTGGATCATAACTTGTATCATTACCAGCATCACCTTCAGTATGACAACCTGGATCAGCTATGTCTATTAAACTATCAGAATCATTATCTGTGCCATCACTACATTGTGGATCACCTCCACCACCTGCTGCTTCAAAACATGCAGCTGTTGACCCTCCACCTGATCCTTGGCAAGTCCATGTCCAAGGGCCACTAACTCCACCAGTTCCACCACCAGGATAGGTACCAGCAACACAATTGAAGTGGGTCGCTGCACACATACCATTTACAATAGTCTCATCCAATACAACCACTGTAGAATTTGCAGTTGCATTAGTTCCAAAGCCATCACATTGTACAGAGTAAGTTGTTGTAGAAGATAGACTTACATCGACACTTCCGTTTATATTACCGTTAGTATTAAAACCAGAACCAGTACAAGAGTCTGCGTTTGTAGAAGACCAAGTCAAAGATGTAATTCCTCCACCATAAGACAATACACTGGGGTTTGCATACAATGTGGCTGTAGGAGTTTTAGGATTAGATGGAGAAACAGACACATTCACTTGCGACACATCATTAGGATATCCTGTCTTAGTACAGGTAATTGTATATATATGTGTTCCAGCAGATAGGCCAGATATTACCTCAGAACCACCTAGTGTAGACTTATTTCCACTCCATCCATTTGAGGCTACACAACTATCTGGTGAACCAGTTGTAACCCAAGAAAGAGTTGTTTGGTCATCAGGAAGAGTCATGGAGCGAGGATTAGCTGATAGTTGAACGGTCATGCCAGATTGTTGAGGAAGTACGGTTATAGTGACCTGTGCTTGTGCAGAATTACCAGAACCATCGTCACAAACTACAGTATAAGTTGTTGTTGTTATTAGAGATACGTTATCAATTCCAGATATTGCTCCACCGGTAGAAAAATCACTACTATTACAAGAAGTTGCGCCGGTAGAAGACCAAGTTAAATTCGCTGATCCTCCTCCATAAGGTAAAGTATACGTATCGGAAGTTAGATTAGCTGTTACACCGTTTGCAGCAAGAACTTCTATCTGAACTTGGTCTGATGCGTCAGCGAATCCAGTTTTATGACAAGTAATTTCATAAGTATAAGTACCTATAGAATATAGATCAGTTATTGCTTCATTCCCACTATTTGGAGACTTAGTACCAGTCCACATGCCGTTTGTTGTAGCGTCACAACTATCTGGTGAACCAGTTGTAACCCAAGAAAGGGTTGTAGTACTGTTAGGTTGAGTTATTGGTGTTGTTCCAGATAGATCAACTGTTATTGCTGAATTAACAACTTGGTAAGGTTCATCGTGGTCAATTAATATCCAAGTAGCACTGACTGGTTTTGACACTGAAAACAATAGAACAAACATTAATCCTAGGAGTGCAAATTTATATTTATTTAATATTTTTTTCATAGATTTCAGTTATTTTTATTAATTAGGCGCACTATCACCACAACCAACTATTCCTGGCTGACCACCAGAACTATAACAACCCCTATAGATAAATGTTCCCCCACAACTACCGATATAAGCAGCTGGGTTATTTTCTGCATATATATCTCCGATTCCACCACAATAACTAGGCATTACATCACCCCTAGGATCTCCAGGTACAACCAATAAGTGTGTATCTTCATCTATACAAGTTTCATTTGGATCACAAGGTACTTTGTTGTGCACCAGGAATCCATCAGCGTAGTATGTTCTATCACCAGACAATACAAAGTTATATAGCGGTGTAGTCTCAGGAACATTCTTGCTTTCAATAGAGTTAATAACCTCATTGCCAGATTCTTTAATAAGAGTATCGCCAACTTCAAGCTTGGTTACACTTATACCAATATGCTCTTGTCTAGTTTTTTCAGGATTTAGTGATTTCCAACCTTGCGTTGTCTTGAATGGATGTTCTTCGGTAACAAACAGACGCCCTTTGTTAAATCCATATATCTTGCCATCTGATTTTAGTGGACGATGATATGCTAAAACTTCATTATTAGACTTTTCTCCTTTTACTACATCCCCAATCTTAACATCTTGAATATTTTTTATTGAACCATCAGCCATTGTTACTTTTGTATCGGAGATAAAACATACGTGGTACGCATTTGGACCACCAGTAGGTGGAGTACCTGTGGCTCCACAGATATTTCCCCCAGCCATACTTGTAGGACTATTTGAGTGTACGTGACCTTCATAAAAACCTGCAGTTCCTTCTATTTCACAACCAGTACCATTACATGCTTGACCATTATAATAACTAGTTGACTGGTTTGCTGGGATAGTAAACACAACGATTCTTGGATCAAGAGGGAGTGGACCGTATTGAGTGGTACCTGTTAATTGAGCGTTAACTGTTATCGCTGGGTGATTAGCTGGTCCAACATAATTTATCTTACCCCATCGGAAATTACCGGAGAAATATAATGTAGCTATACATGGGGATATTCCAGTATCAACACCAGTTAAATAATTAGCAAAATAGTTTCCAGTTAATGTTGGTGATTGAAATGGAGTAGAAGCTGGGGGTCCAAAAGGGAATGTCTCATTAAATCCAATATAAGTAGCAGGTATTATTGATACAGGGGTCCCACCATTGTTGCCCACAGTAAGAGAAACCTGCTCAGTATCGCAGTTGTTAGAAGTTATTTGGCCCTTCGCTAAAAATGTTGTAGCTGTGGTAGTGAAAGGACCAGCAGGATCTAGATAAGCAAGTGTTGTTATATTTCCACTTGGTTGACAATTGTATACGTAAGTTGCAGCATCAGCATTTGAATAACTAAAAGCTAATAAAAGAAATACAGATGCTAGTGTTATATATTTAATGTTTTTTAGAAGTTTTTTCATAAGATTATAATTACATATTAACACTATTAATTTTTTTTCTCCTATTCATATATATTCCAAAGGAAGCCACAATAACAAGTACAATTACTCCTAGAATAATAAATTTGCGATCTAAAGTAGGAGTGTAACTCTTAGGAACTTTTGCAGTTTTGAATTTAAATTCTTTTTGATCTAAAACTTTACCACTTGGATCACTTAAAACAACCTTAACAAGGGGGTCTTCGCAAGTAGTTTTTACAGGATAAGATATTTTATTTATGGGGCTTGATATATCTCGGCTTATTGTCTCTGTATTTTCTTCTATACATTGTCTACCTTTTTTATTAGTAATAGAAGTAGTGAGTGATACGTTAGAAGCCATACCAGCTGTCATACCCGAACCAAACCATATCAAAGAGAGTTCTGCAGTTTCACCTGTTCTATAATAATCTTTATCGAGAGAAATTTGCTGAATGGTAGCACTTAGTCCTTTAATTATATAGTTAAGAGAAACATTGTTAGAAAAATTTACACCGTCAGATAAACTCAACTTTAAATTGTAAGGTTTAGATATATCACCTTTAGGTAGAGTGACTGAAAAAGTTTTTTTCTGACTCTTTTCAAAAATGATTGCTTCGTTTTCTTCAGTTGTCTGTGGAGCAGGTTCTCCATATGAGCTAGAATATCGAGTATCGAAGAATGGACTAACCGTTAAAGATTCCATTGAATTATTTATTGCGGTACAAGTAAGACTAAGTGTTTGATCAGAGTTTATCTCTACAGTTTTTGTAATTAGATATTTTGTGTCTTTATCTCCTAAAATCTGGACATAACATGACTCAGGTAGTATTTGTATACCCTTAGTAGAAGCGGTTAACTTTATCTTACCAACAACAACGTTTGCAAATGGAAAACCACTTTCGTTTTTACTATCTAAAAGAATTACAAAGTTACCATTTAGTCCAGACGGTGGAGTATAAACGATTTCTCTAGAAACAGAACTCTCTGGATGTAGTGTAAGAGCTTCATCATAGACTTTTTCATCAGCCAAATATGGATTCTTCTCATCTGAGAATAATTTGATTCCATACTTTACCCCTGTCTGTAAACCTTGACCATTTGCTATTTTAAAGGATATTTTAAAAGTTTTTCCATCTTGAAATACTATTTTTGCATTATTTATATCAACTGATGCAACCAGTACACCTTGAGCTTTTGGAAGTTCACTCTTAACTTCTGGAGCAGCACTAGATACTGTATAAAAAAACAAAGAGAAAAAAACAAAGAAACCAGCAAAGGAAGATTTATATAGATTCATATTGAAAAATTATAATGGCTAATTGTTATCTTAGAATTATACCACTCTGAATTATTAAATAGTAGTAAAAGTTATCCCCAAAATAAAAAATAGCCTTGCATGTAAATGCAAGGCCGCCTTTCGGCTGAGTATTATTTTATGAAACAGAAGTTACGGCACTACTTTGTAGTGTATCCGGCGGGTAAATTGTACCCCGCTTGATACATACACCCTCTGCATTACCCATTTGGTATCAGAGAGAAAAATATTGTCGTATATACCGCCGCCATTCTGAAACTGGGCGCCGTTATTCAGCGAATTCCACCAACCAGTGGAGGTGCTTCCGTTGGGAGCAATAGCCGTACCAGACCTTTTACCATTCACGATGGTCTTGTAATAGATATACTTATTCTGGTCCGGAGTGCTAACCTGGTAACCGCCGGGGAAAGCTGTAGAAAAAGTGGTGTCACCATTCTCCAGCCATTTTGAACCATTTTTACAAATGAACGTAAACATGGTGTCATACACAGCGATTGGCACTACTTTTGAAACTAATGCTCCATCTTCACCGGTAAGGGTGATAGTTGTAGAAGCTGATGTTTCTAAAGCAGGAATACTGGCAGATTTTTTGTCTTCAGCCAAAGCACCGAGTGTAATTTCGGTCTTAGTGGCATATTGGGTGTTCCAGTTCAACTGGCCAGGTGTTCTTGCCCAGAGGGTGTCCGGGTTCAAAACCGGATTGGATGTAAAGATAGCAGCATTTTTGGGTGGCGGCGGACAATCGGCCGAATTTGTTTGTACCCCTGGTAAAAGGGGACATAAATCTACCGGGTCCGATTTTGATGGAGTATCTTTAGTGCAGCTAACCAGAGCTGCAGCCATTGCGAATGTGATATAGCCCACAAGCAGGCTTCTGATTGCTGTTTTCATGATCATTGTTTTTTTTGATGAAGAATACAGATCAAGCCTTGATTTATAAGACTAAAACTGTATTCCCCACCAATAAAAACGTTTTTCAATGTGCAAATCGTGTTTAAGACACAACAAGGACCTTCATGTCAAGTATAAGCACTTTTGTGCATTTTGTCAATTTCTACAAGGCTATTTATCCACAAATTATCCACAATTTGACGAGAGAGCTTTATTATAGTACGATGCGACAAGCTAGTCCGTTTTCGAACCGGACTTTTTTAATTAAAAATTTAATAACAACTAAATATGTTAGACCTCAAAACAATGAAATCCGCGCTTGAGCAACTCGAACAGGAGCGCAAAATACCCCGTGAAAAGATCATCGATGCTATCGAGCAAGCTCTTGCTGCTGCCTACAAAAAAGATTATGGAAAAAAAGGGCAAATAGTTCGTGCAACTATTGATATTGAAACTGGAAAGATGGAATTCTATCAAGTGAAAATTGTTGTCGATGATTCGATCGTACGCATGACAACAGATGAAGATGCTGAAGAAGAAATTTCTGAAGATGACAACCGTGTTCGCTTCAATGAAGAGCATCATATATTACTTGCTGATGCGAAAAAAATAAAAAGTGATGCAAAACTCGAAGAAGAAATAATTTTCCCATTGGAATCAAAAGAGGATTACGGTCGCATTGCTGCACAGACAGCAAAACAAGTTATAATCCAAAAAATCCGCGAAGCAGAACGTGGTGCTATTATCGACGAGTATGGAAGTAAAGAAGGTGAAATAGTAAATGGCTTCGTTCAAAAAGTTGAACGTGGAATCGTTTATGTTGATTTCAATCGTGCAACTGGAATAATTTTACCTGAAGAACAAATTCCTGGAGAATTTTATAAACGTGGTGAACGAATCCGCGCATACCTTTATTCTGTTGAAGAAACTCCTCGCGGTGTAAACCTAAAACTTTCTCGCACTCATCCTCAACTTATAGAAGGTCTATTTGCATCTGAAGCACCAGAAATTGCAGGAGGTGTAGTAGAAATAAAAGCAATTGCTCGTGAAGCTGGAGCTCGTAGTAAAATTGCTGTTTACTCAAATGATGAACATGTTGATCCAGTTGGATCTTGTGTTGGTCAGAAGGGTGTTCGTGTGACTACAGTCATGAGTGAACTTGGTGGAGAAAAGATCGACATAATTCCTTGGTCAGGAAATCCTAGTGAATATATCGCAAGTGCTCTTTCTCCTGCGCGGGTTCTTGATATAGAAGTCAATGAAACTGAACACAAGGCAGTGGTTGAAGTTACAGCAGATCAGCTTTCTCTTGCGATTGGTAAGGGTGGTCAGAATGTTCGCCTTGCGGCAAAGCTTACTGGTTGGAGAATAGATATCAAAGGTGTAACTGGTGAGGTAGTATCTAGTGAAGATGATATAATAAGTGAAGATGCAAGTGTGGTATCACTCGACGAAGGTCTAGTTGATGATGGCACAAATGCATAATTAAAATTATCTAAAAAATTTATGGCAAATATAAATCACAAACCATCAAGATATATGCTCAATCTGCTCCACGTACTTCCTCCATTTGCAGATGAAAATAAAAAAATAGTAAACACTATTATAGAAAATAATAAAGGCTCAAGAAATAAATATGAGTTGATTACAGAGAGTGGGCAATTAAAACTTGATCGTGTAGGTTACTCACCATTAGTGTATCCATTTTCATACGGAGCAATTCCTATGACATGGGACGAAGACAACGATCCCTTAGATATTGTTGTAGTGAATGTAACAGAAGAATTTGTACCTGGATCATTAGTTGAAATAAGAGTTATTGGTGTAATGAAATTCATAGATAGTGGAGAAGTTGATGATAAAATAATTGGTGTAGTGAGCGATGACAAGAAAAATGATCATATAAACTCTATCGAGGACTTGGGTGATTACTTTAAGACAGAAACAAAATATTTCTGGGAAAAATATAAGGAGCTCAAGAAACCAGGAACAGGAGAAGTGAAAGAATTTTTTGGAGCAGATGAAGCCGTTAAAATAATCAATGAGTGTAAAGAAAGATACAACAAAGATTACGCTCCTAAACTAGAAAATTAATTACTCAATCAAAAAATCCACCAACTGGTGGATTTTTTGACAAATAACCAATGTACATATAAACTAGATAAACTTATGAAAACAACAATAAACAAAAAAGATAAAAGCGAGTTAGAAATAATAGGATCACTTCCTGTAGCAGATTTTGAAAAATACGAAGAGAAAGCTCTATCTATTATAAGTGAGCGCCTTGAACTTCCAGGATTCCGAAAAGGAAAAGCTCCCGCATCTGTAGTAAAAGAGAATGCCACTGAAATGATAATTCTAGAAGAGATGGCAGAACTTGCAATCAAAGATGCCTATATAAAAATAATCGAAGAAAATAAAATCGAAGCTATTGGTCGCCCACAAGTCGCTATTACTAAGATCGCTAAAGGTTCAGATTTAGAATTTAAAATTCTAACTGCAGTACTGCCAGAAATGAAACTTCCAGATTATAAAAAACTTGCAAGCGACGAGAAGAAGAAAAATCCTATCGCTGAAGTTGTAGTAGATGAAGCAGATGTGGAGAAAACAATTCTCGATCTTCGCAAAATGCGCGCAGAACAAGCTCGTGGGGCAAATCACGAAGGACACGAGAACATGACTGAAGAAGAGCACGCAAAAGCGCACGAGATTCCAGAAAGTGAATACCCGAGCTTCGATGATGCTTTCGCAAAATCTTTTGGTGATTTTGAAAATGCAGATGCACTGAAGAATAAAATTCGTGAAAATATGAAGATTGAGAAAGAGACTCTCGAGAAAGATAAACTTCGTATGGTGATTGTTGAGAAATTAATTGCAGAAACTTCTGGAGAAATCCCTGAGATACTTATTGAAAGCGAAATACAAAAAATACTTTATCGCCTAGAGGCAGATGTTACAAATGCAGGACTAAACTTTGCAGATTATTTAGTACAGATAAAAAAGACTGAAGATGATTTGAGAAAAGAGTGGCGTGGAGATGCAGAGAAGCGTGCAAAGCTACAAATGATAATCAGAAATATTGCTGATAAAGAAAACTTAAAGCCAACAGAAGAAGAAATAGAAAAAGAAGTTGGAAATATTATGACCATGTATAAAGATGCAGATCCAATTCGTGCTCGCGCGTACATCGAGAATATACTTGAAAACGAAAAAGTATTTAATTTCTTAGAGAATCAATAATAAATATTTTGTGCAAAAAAAAATGGCCCGTGTGGATGAAAATCCTGGGGCCTTTTTTGATTTACTAACACTGCTTGGCTGAAATTATTTTTGTTTAGCAACTATTGTACCAGTCCATGGACCATTATGAGTAAACGACCTTACCGGCCAGCTTACCAAAACAGCACACTTGCCACCTGGAGGAACATCAAACCAATTTTGCAAAGATAACCACAACTGATTGGTTTGTGAACCTACCCCCATATCACAGCGGGCGGTACCGATCTGTCTGTTGTTTTTGTCAAAAACTGGTATTGACTCGGAGCTATACGGCTTGGTTAATACATAACAAATGGTTGTTTCTGTATTAATGTTATTACCGTAAACATAAGAGTCATAGTATTGCTGGTCGTAATAATAGCCTCCGCCATTATTTATACCAAGCTCAACCCATGTTCCTGCGATTTGGAAGCCGACAGTAACGCCAATATTGTTCAAAACATCTTTTACCTCGGTTTTAGAACAACTGGTCAGAACGAGAGCAGCAATTGCTGCAAAAAATAAATTTTTCATGATTTTATTAATTATTGGTGATTTAGATTATTGATTTCTAGGGACCAAAATTGATCCATACAATTCAACAATCTAAACCTTCATGAAAAGCCATACAATTTCTCAAAGATCATTTCTTTGTATATTATAACATATAATATCACTAAATGTCAAGTAAGCTTGGATTGGCGTAATACCCTTATTTTGCTATACTACTCTCATGTTAATCCCTACAGTAATAGAAAAAAGTCAGTTTGGTGAACGAGCGTATGATATATATTCGCGCCTTTTAAATGAGCGTATTATTTTCCTAGGTGGCCCTATTGACGATCATACTGCAAACCTTGTAATAGCTCAGCTCCTATACCTTGACCACACAGACCCTAAGAAAGATATATATTTATATATCAACTCCCCTGGTGGTTCGGTTACTGCAGGACTCGCAATTCTCGACACTATGGGCTTTGTTAAAGCAGATGTCTCTACTATATGTGTAGGTATTGCCGCTTCTATGGGGGCAGTACTACTTTCGGCTGGCGCAAAGGGTAAAAGATTTGCTCTTCCAAACTCTGAAGTTATGATTCACCAAGTTATGGGTGGCGCTGAGGGGCAAGCATCTGATATTGCAATCAATGCAAAACACATCCTTCGCACAAAAGACACCTTAAATAAAATCCTTGCAAAAAATACAGGGCAAACTGTAACTCAAATAGAAAAAGACTCAGATCGCGACTACTGGATGACAAGTGATGAAGCAAAAAAATACGGAATCATAGACGATATAGTTTCTAAACCTAAAAATAATAAATAAAAATGCAAATAATAATCATTATTGTTTTAGTTTTAATTATTTTTTTATTACTAAAAAGGGAATTTAGTAGAAGTTTCACTGAGCAAACTTTTCTTTCCATAGTGAACCACACTTTCAGGACTCCATTGACTCGAATCAAATGGATGGCAGACGCACTAAAGACTGATATGCCAAGGAAGGATGAACTTGAATTAATAAATAATTTGGATAATTCAGTAAACAGACTCCTTGAACTTGTAGATATTGTCGCTGGTATAAAAAATATCCAAAATACTTCCACTTATGATCTAAAGGCAGTTTCAATGCGAGAGATTTTAGAAGAAGCTTTGAAAAAATACAGTGGGCTACTTCATGATAAAAAAATCTCTCTTCAAGTTCCTTCTCTTATAAATCTTCCGCTTCTATCAGTTGATACAAAGAAAATTTCTTTTGTTATAAATGTTGTGATAGAAAACGCAATTCTCTACTCAAAAGAAAACGGTAAAATAAATATCGAGGCTGAATTAAAAAACGACAAGTTAATATTGAAAATCGAAGATAACGGTATAGGTCTATCTAGAAAAGACCGTAACAATTTATTTAAGCGTTTTTATAGAGGTGCACGTGCAACAAAAATGAATACAGACGGTATGGGTCTTGGACTTTACGCTTCAAAGGAAATCATTCAAAGACACCACGGGGAGATATATGCTAATTCTAAAGGAGAAAACCTAGGTACTACTTTCTATATTGTTCTCCCTAGAACCAAGTAATTTTATAGTATCGACAAAACCTGTTATTTCTAGTATTATACAGATATCGAATTTTAACAGTTTAGTAAGTGTTTACTTTCAAAAATACAGTCCTACCTGACACAGAAATCGAAAACAATCTTATGAAAAAAAGTTTTACCTTGGTAAGTGTGCTACATAAGAATACAGAATATAAAATAGGTCTATAAAAGGCTCGTGTATTTAGAAGTGACACTGTCACTTATATGTCATTAACAGCAATAATAATTTCAGTACTTGCACTCGCTGCAGGTGTTGGTGTTGGGTATTATTTGCGCCTTATCATTTCTCTTGGTAAGAAGGGTTCAATGGAACTCGAAATCAAGCAGATCATGCTCGGTGCAAAAGAAGAAGCTCAAAGAGTCCTCGACGAAGCTAAGAAAAAAGCCGAAGAGAAGGCTGAAGAAGTACAATTAGAAAGCAAGAAAAAAGAAGAGGAGTGGAAGCAAACAGAACATCGTCTTATAAAAAAGGAAGAGCTTCTAGATGCTCGCCAAGTCGAGATTGATCGTGAAGTAGAAAATATCAAGCTTAAAGTTGAAGAAGTTAAAAAAGTAAAAGATCGTGTTGAGAATATGCAGTCTGAAAAAGAAGCTGAGCTTGAGAAGATTGCTCATCTTTCTGTAGATGATGCAAAAAATATTCTATTCAAGAGTATTGAAGAGCGTTATGAAGAAGATTTGCTTGTAAGAATGCAAAAGATGGAAACAGCAAATACAGAGAAGCTTGATCGTCGTGCAAAAGATATCCTATCTGCAAGTATCAATCGCCTTGCTTCATCTACAGCAAGCGAAATGATGACGACTTCAGTAAATATCCCAAACGATGAGATCAAAGGAAAGATTATCGGTAAAGAAGGACGTAATATCCGTGCATTTGAACGTGCTGCAGGAGTTGAACTTATTATCGATGAAACTCCAGGCGCAATCGTAATATCTTCCTTTGACCCAGTTCGTAGACAAGTAGCCCGTCTTGCGCTTGAAAACCTTATATTAGACGGCCGTATCCAACCAGCAAAAATCGAAGAGGTGGTACTAAAAGCACAAGAAGATATCAATAAAATCATAAAAGATAAGGGTGACCAAGCTGTGTACGAGTGTGGAATATTTAATCTCGACCCTCGTATTGTAGCTATCGTTGGACGCTTATACTTCCGTACAAGTTATGGACAAAATGTTCTTCAACACTCTATCGAGATGGCCCACATTGCAGGAATGCTTGCTGAAGAACTTGGCGCAGATATTCAAATCGCAAAGGCAGGTGCACTTGTACATGACATTGGTAAAGCACTCGATCATGAAGTTCAAGGTACGCACATCGACATAGGTATCCGTATCCTTCAGAAATTTGGTGCAGATCCAAGGATTATCACAGCAATGAAAAGTCACCACGATGATTGCCCTCACGAATCTATCGAGGCTGTGATCGTCCAAACAGCGGATATGATCTCAGGTGGCAGACCTGGCGCAAGACGTGATAGTGTTGAGAATTACATTAAACGTTTGCAGGACCTTGAAGCGCTAGCTAAAAGTTTTGAAGGGGTTGAGAAATCTTATGCTCTATCTGCTGGACGCGAAATCAGAATATTCGTCACTCCAGAGAAAGTAACAGATATAGGTGCAAAAGATATGGCACGTGATATCGCAAAGAAAATAGAGCAAGAACTCA
Source organism: Minisyncoccia bacterium (assembly GCA_044228545.1). GTDB lineage: Bacteria > Patescibacteriota > Minisyncoccia > Phycocordibacterales > UBA9973 > UBA8515. The sequence goes on from JBGAUR010000001.1 coordinate 37,723, forward strand.
CTTACCCAGGAGAAATAAAAGTTACAATGATAAGAGAGAATCGTATTATTGAGTTTGCAAGATAAAATAAATTAAATCCATATGAATATAGAACAAATTGGAAGAGGTAAGTTAGAAAAAATAGCTGCAGAAAGTCCTGAGTTGCAAGCAATATATCTAAAAAAGTTTGAAGAAATAGAAAAAAGAATACTTGTTGGAGAAGCAACATGGGACCAGCTTGAGGATCTTATATATGAAGCGCTAACAAGTTCAGAGGAAGTACAAAATATAGCGATGGATTTTCTCAAAAAGAGAGTTGAGGAAAGAAGGAAAAATCCACAATATAAATCTTTGGTTTTAAAAGAAGATAGGACTGGATTTGTACATCCAGACTATCAAGAAAATAGAGAAAATTAATCCGAGTGAAATAGCTATCACAAAAAAGAGCCATTTATTTGGTTCTTTTTTATATTTCTTCTCTTTTCAAAATGATTAAATTCAAATGAAAATGTCCTGGCATTGTTTGACCTTTTGGCAAATTTTCCCAGATAGCATCGTAGTTTTTTGTTAAATAATCTTTTTTTATTTGTTCAAATTCTTCCCTTTCTTCAGATGTAAGTAATTCCCAACTAAAAGGAATTTCTCGTTTTGTTGCTAACATATGAGTAGTTGTTGCGACTGCATCATATGGAAATTGATTGTCTATAATAACCCAATGATTAAATTCTTTAATTGGAGTTTCTTTAAAGGGGTTGTACTGTATGCCCTTTTCTTCCCTTTCCCTCATCACTTTCATATACTTTGTCATCATCGCATCGCTACGTAAAAATGTCCGTGTAATGTTTGCCATAAATATTTATGGATTATAGCATAAAAAAATACCAAGCGGACTTGGTATTAATGCAAAATCTTGAGCATTTAAAATATTATTTCTTTAAGGACCAGGATGCATTGATCAAAATCCCAAACGATAATATTGGCTTACCTTGGAAGGTAGTGCCTAACTCAACAAACTCAAAGATTTTAATATTGCCAACCTTTTCCATTTTCTCAACACCTGCTCCCAGGTATTTACCTTTGGAATTCAAACTCTTAGCAAATACTCCATATACATCCCAATTTTTTTTCAAGAAATAGCCATTGAGTGATACTAAAGAGTTATTACCGAAGCCGTACATAACCTTATGAAAGGTTTTTTCGGTGATAAATGTTACATCGGCAAGCAAATTCTGGTTTACAGTAAATGGTTTACCGCTTCCAGAGAAGGAAGTCTCTGCAACTGTGGCCAATACTGCTCCGGCGTTAACTTTTTTTATTAACTGAGCATTTATAAGTTTAGAAAATAAAGATACGACAGCAATAAGGATAATCTTTTTCATTTTGTTTGATTTAAGGTTCTTTAATATTATTTGAACATATTCTGACACGAATTCTGTATTCTGTCATATTTGTCGTCAAAAGATATAAAATTGCTATTTAAGCTATATTTTGTATAATATAAATGTTGTCAATTATTACGACAAATCTATGAAAAACCCTAAATTATTGGGAACATTAAAAGATATTGGACTTGATGAGACAGAAGCACAAATCTACCTGACTTCCCTTTCATTAGGCCCAACTACAGTACTGAAGATCGCTCGCAGTAGTTATATCAAGCGCACGACGGTATATGGAGTTATTGAATCCTTGCAGAGCAAAGGTCTAATGCGAATTGAGTTAAAGGGACTGAAGCAACTATATGTGGCTGAAAACCCAGAGAAACTAGAGGCGATACTTGATAATAGGAAAAGAGAATTTAGCGCAAAATTGCCTGACTTTATGGCTCTTTATAAGCTAGAAGGTGGTGAAAGTACTATAAAATACTACACTGGGCTCAAAGCCATGAAACGTATATATCTGAGCACTCTAGATGAGGTAAAAAGTGGTGATGAATACCTTGTGATAACCAACCAAGAAAAGTGGTTCCTCCTTGATCCAGACTTTTGGATGAAGGAGTATATAGAGGAAAGGGCGAAATTGCCTTGCAAAACAAGGCTAATATCCCAAAATTCCAATACCGCTCTAGAACATCAGAAGTTTGAAAGAAATTACAACGAAAAATTCAAGATTTTCGGAGAAAATGTTTCAATAAATATAGATATGGTGCTTATCCCGAACAAACTCATAATTGTTGACCTACTTCCACCTCTTACAACCCTTGTAATAGAAAATAAAAATATCATTGAACTCCAAAAACAACTTTTTGAAATTATCTGGAGCTCTATACCAGAATAGATTGAGTATTTTGTCAATCCAGATGTGAAAGCTTGCGTGAAAATACCCTTGGTATATAATAGTATTACTCCTATTTTAAGGAACGCGTTTCAAAAACGGTCGAACATTATTCAGAAAAATTTTCACTTTTTCTCGCGAGATTGTGAAAAAACAAATAAATGAATAAACAAGCATTAGTAGAATGGGTTCACGGCAAAATCGGCGGTACAAAAGTGCAAGCTGAAGAAGTTGTGAACGGAATGTTTGATGCTATCGTATCTACTTTGAAGAAAGGTGGCGAAGTATCAATCGCGGGAATTGGAATCTTCTCAGTCAAGCAACGCGCAGCTCGTATGGCTCGCAATCCAAAGACTGGTGAACAAGTCAAAGTCCCTGCGACAAAAGTGCCTAAGTTCCGAGCAGCGAAAGCTCTAAAAGACGCTGTAAAATAAAATATTATACAGATTGAAGGACCACTCTATTCTATCCATGAGTGGTTTTTTAATGCGTGGTTAAGTGCTATGATTAAAAGAAACTTTAACCTGTACTCTTAAAAAAATAAATATGATAAAGATAACCACGGGCCAGGGCTCCCCTTTCTACAGCTCTTTAAAGACAAAAGTTTATTCCCACTTTGAAGAAAATGGAATCTCAATTAAGGGTAACTTGGTTCTGTTTATCAAAACAGGTATCATTATAACCCTTGCAGTATTTCTTTATGTTTACCCTTACACCACACAAATGACTCTTTCAACCTATTTATGGTTTAGAGCAATGAGTGGAGTGGTTATGGGATTAGCCGGATTTAATATTGGCCACGATGGAGCTCATGGTAGCTACAGCAAAAACGAAGTTGTAAACGAAATCATGAGTTGGGTGTTTGACGCTTCGGGAGCCAGTAACTTCATGTGGAAAACAAAACATAATGTCATACATCATGGTGTAACCAACACACCAGAAGACGATGATGTAGACACTAATAGTGCTCTGCGTTTAGGCTTTTGGCAAAAATGGCGTTTTGTTTATATTTTTCAACCCTTTTATGCCTTTATCCTTTATGGAGTACTCCACTTCTTCTGGTTTGCTGTTAAAGATATCCATAAGTATTTTACTGGTAGAATTGGTGGTCGGAAAATAAAGCCGATGACAAAAAACCAGAAAATATTCTTTTGGGTTGGTAAATTTGTTTACTTATTCAAATCTTTAATCTTACCGATGATTGTGTTTGGCTCTGTAAAAGGTGGCCTTGGGTTTATCGTACTTGAATTTGTATGTGGATTTATCATAGCGATTGTTTTCCAAATGGCACATGTTCAAAATAAAGCTATGTTTTATGTGGGTAACCCCAATATAAACATGGAATGGGCAGTGTTTCAATTAAAAACAACAGCAGACTTTGGGACATGGAATCCTATTTGGTTCCATTTATTTGGTGGACTTAACTTCCAAGTTGAGCATCACCTATTCCCAGATATCTCACATGTACATTATCGTAGAGTACGAAAAATACTTAAGCAACATTGTAGAGAGTTCAATGTGGAATACAATGAGTATAAAACATTCATAGGAGTGTTCATTGACCACATTTCATATCTCTGCAAAATGGCCTGGGTTAAAAATCACCCACAACCAGCGGTTGTATAATTATTGTATTACAGAAAATGGGACCGGATCACACAAGATCCGGTTTTTTTATTTTATTCTAAAAATGTAAGGAGAAGCATTAAACCAACTCCAACAATGACAGTAATTATTTGAAATATAGAATTATTATTTCCTTGGTGTTTGTGTAATTCTGGAATTAGATCCGCAACTGCTATATATATAAATCCTCCAGCTGCAATTGGCAGTAGCCAGATTATTGAAGCCTCAGCTACAGAACCCAACACTAATGCAACAATAACTCCTACTACAGATAGTAGAGCTGAAACAAAGTTCAACCACAGTGCTTTATTTTTTGAGTATCCTGAGTGTAATAAAACAGCAAAATCACCAATCTCTTGAGGGATTTCGTGTAAAATAACTGCAATTGTAGTTGCGATACCAAGAGGTATGCTGACAAGGAAACTAGCTCCAATAATAACTCCGTCGATTAGATTGTGAATCCCATCAGATACGAGAATCAACTTCCCTACTGGGTGTATTTCAGGATGTGCAGCATCTTCTCCGTGATGATGCCAGTGAAGGAACTTTTCTAATATAAAGAATACCAATATACCTGCTATAACTAAGGAGCTTACCAAAGCATTATCTGTTCCCTGTTCAAAGGCTTCAGGAATTATATGAATAAAAGCATCTCCAAGAAGCGCTCCAACAGCAAGACTTATAAAAATACCAATATATTTCTTCAAGGTTTCCTCTTTAAAAGAAAGAGTAAAAACTCCTACGAGTGATATTAGGCTTATAAGTAGAACACTACCTACTGCATATAAATATGTTGTGATCATTGTGGTGCGGGATAAGAGAATCGAACTCTTGCCAACAGTTTGGAAAACTGTAGTTCTACCACTAAACTAATCCCGCGATTTTACTGTAAAAAAACTTGTCGGGGTGCCGGGAATTTCTACCCTTACAGGGTCAGTATACTTTTTAAAATTTACTATCGTAAATATTTAAAAAGTCTTCGAATCCCGGACGCAAGCAAAGCAGTTTGCTTGCTCATCCGACTTGTCGGGGTGCCGGGATTCGAACCCGGAGTCGCCTGTTCCCAAAACAGGAATGTTAGCCGTTACACCACACCCCGAACCCGAAAAACACTCATCTATATTAGCATATTTTGCATAAAACACAATTATAAAATTTAAGCAATTTCTTTTAGATAACAACTCTCACAAGCAATTTTTTCATACCCCCAACTTTTTGGATAAAATGCATTTATATTTTTATTACAATAAAAACAATTGTAAAATTCACTTTTACTTGGACTTGTAGTAATAAGACGCTCTTTCGTACGTACATCAAAGTGAACTCTTGGAATAGCAATCTGCATTTTCTTGAGAAAAGATAGTTCCGCTTCTGATATATTATATCTCCATCCAGTTACAGGACAAACTAAGGGTTGTTTACAAATACTTACATCAATAGCTTCAATTGATTCTGGTATATCTTTAGTATTCATACCTTCGACTTTTACTCCTTCACCTTCGTCCCAATATCCACCCTTTTCTAATACATACTCTCTTGTAACTTCTGGAAAATAAATCGCTGCAGTAGAAAAATTGTAAGGGCATAAACCAAGTGAGTATGGTGGAAATTTACCATATTCCCCCTTCTCTTTCATATCAGAAATTATTTTTGATTTCAAAACTTCGTATTCTTCTTTTGTATACTGCTTATTTAAGATACAATACTTCTTCTTACGCAAACTAATACAACCGAAACAATAATCGATTTCGAGGCACTCGTCACAATACTCAGAATATCTTGCTCCATCACACCATATAGAATAATTCAGTTGGTACCCATTAGTGCAACAGCTATTATTACCAGATAGTTCAATTTTCCAACAACCGGTCAAATCTATACAATCTTTTGCCTCACGACCTCTTAAACAATCTACACAATTTTCAGATTCCTCCCAAAAGAAAACATTAGTACAACTTTTGCAGTCACTAAGATAACTACCAAAAGAATCATATGTTTTAATACTAAAATTCTCTCTATGAACGACTTGTTTCTTTAATATTTCTTGATATTGGGAACGTAATTTTTCAAGATTTTTATTGGAAGAAAAATCAAATTCCTTAACTTTTTCTAAATACTCTTCTTTCGTATATTGAACATTTAAAATGCAATACGACTTCCCTCTTAGATTCCAACACATAAAGCAATTACTACAATTTCTACAATCAAAAAGGAAAGAACTATTTATGCAATCTCTACTATTTCTAGAGAAAAATAATTCATAGGAGTTAAAACAGTAAACGCAATCATAGCACTTTTCAAGATCAAACACATGTGATGTATCTATCGAGTCTTTTACCTTTACTGCCCTATATCCGTAAATAAGATCTTCGCAATGTGAAACCGAGCGACTCAAATAACAATTCTTAGATTCCCATGCATCATCACACCAATCACAATTTAGATTTTGTGCTCCTTGTTGGTGTGGGCGAGGAACTTTTTCTTGAAGTTCTTTTAATTGATCAATAAATGGCCGACTTGAATCGTAATCTTGTCCATATTCCATCGGATCCCAAGCATCACTCCACCATTCTTTTGATGTATATATTGGATATCTTGGATTCTCTGGTAAAACAGTAATGAGCTTTTCCCCAGACAAATCAGACTTCCCTGTTCTAAATTTGCCAAACGGCCAAAAAGCCATATGTTGTTTCCATCTGCAATATACACAAATATCAGGCCCAACAATATCAACTTTATTATATAAATCCCTTTCTATTGGAGTTATCTCAAAATTTGCTTTGCAATACAGACATTCTTTCATTTATAAAGTATAGCTTATATACAGTATTTATAAAATAATATTTTCAATGGTTCTCACCCTTGCTGTTCTGGTTTTTAAGTCAATGTAAACTAACAACAGGTCAAACTGCCAAGATGTATTCCCTATTCTTTTATGAATCAAGTAAGTTTGGATTGTCCTTGATAGTCTTTTAAGCTTCCAAGGGTGCATATTTTCTTCTGGTCTTTTGATAAATGGGTTCTCGTCTTTAAAATCTGGCAAGGTTACACATGAAACTGACTTTACTTCAAAAAAATAGAGCTTGTCATCTTTTTGAGCAATTATATCTATTTCACCCCATTTTTTAGTGTAGTTTCTTTCTAATATTAGAAAGTCCTGTTTCATAAGAAACTTACAAGCTATATCCTCGCCCAATTGACCAATTTTTTGAGAATCTGAGGTGAATTTTTTCATATGTTACATGTGTAACTTGATAATGTGTTTCACGTGAAACTTTTATATATTTATAGGACATAAAAAGGAAAAGACCCCTGTCTTTCAAAAATAACCTTATTATATAAGTCTTTTTATTACTTTATAGTAAATATTTATTTTGTCAGGAATTGTCTTTTATGAACAATGCCCACATACTTATCCACAAAATCTATAATTTAAAAGGGTTTTTAGTGTGTATAAAAGACTAATAAAGAACAGTGGACTTTAAGACACTTATAAAATATTTTGTGCGGGATAGGAGAATCGAACTCCTGTCTCATCCTTGGCAAGGACGTGTTCTACCACTAAACCAATCCCGCAAAATAAAATAACTCATAGATTATAACCATTTTTATCGATAATTGCAATTTGTAATTTTAGCCTTAATTTATAAGGCTATTTACTAAATATCTGTTTTAGTATACAATGATTTAGTCGCAAATATAACCAAATAATTTGCACCCATGGTGAAATGGATATCACAACGGTCTTCGGAACCGTTATTGGGGGTTCGAATCCCTCTGGGTGCACAAAGTACGGGGTACTTTGTACAAGGCGGAGGCAGACGTGCCGAGCCAGGGTCGTGCAAGTTTTCAGCAGAAAACTATGCCTGACCACAGAAATCAACCCTCATGAAACCACTAATCAATAAAAACTTAATTCCAGATTACGTTACACATGTAACAGAATCTCTTGAAAAAGCTGGTTTTGAAGCTTTTCTTGTGGGTGGTTGTGTAAGAGATCTCTTAATGGGTGGGACTCCTAAAGACTGGGATATAACCACAAACGCTAATCCTGAGCAAATAATACCCTTATTTGAAAAGACTATATATGAAAATACATACGGCACAGTGGGGGTTTGTGTTCCACGTGAAACTAGAAGTGAGGTTACACAAGAAACACCTGAATATCACATTATAGAAGTCACCCCTTACAGAATCGAAGCAAAATATAGCGATTTCCGTCATCCGGACCAAGTAAAATATAGCGATAACATAGAAGATGACCTTAAAAGACGTGATTTCACAATGAATGCTTTGGCTTATAGCATATCTAAAGGACACATTATTGACCTTTATAAAGGACAGGATGATATTAAAGACAGGGTAGTAAGGGCTGTAGGGGAGGCAGGTGATAGATTTAACGAAGACGCACTTAGAATGTTAAGAGCTGTGCGATTTTCTACTCAGTTAGACTTTGCAATCGATTATGAAACAATGCAAGCAATTTCAGATAATGCGAGCCTAATCAAAAATATCTCTTTTGAGAGAATTCATGACGAATTTGTAAAAATAATTGAATCAAAAAATCCAAGTGTTGGTATTGGTATGCTTTCAAAATTGGGACTTCTAAAACATATAATGCCAGAGCTAGAGGAGGGAATTGGATGCGACCAAGGAGGAGCTCATATTTATGACGTTTTTGAACACTGTTTGCAAGCCCTAGAACACTCTGCTAATAAAGGTTTTTCAAAAGAAATTAGACTCTCTGCACTATTTCATGACATTGGTAAACCTCGCACAAGACGACCAGGTGAGAAAAAAGCCTATACATTTTATGGTCACGAAGTAGTGGGGGCTCGTATGACAAAGACAATAATGGAAAGGTTAAAGTTTCCAAAAAAAGAAACTGACTTTGTGGTGTCTATGGTTCGCAACCACATGTTCTTCTCAGATACTGAGCAAATCACACTCTCAGCAGTAAGAAGGATGGTGGCAAAAGTCGGTAAAGAAAATATTTGGGATCTTATGAATATCCGTGAATGTGATAGGGTAGGGATGAAAAAAGTTGAAGCTCCTTACAGACTTCGAAAATACCACGCGATGATCGAAGAAGTTTTACGTGATCCTATCTCTGTCGGACAACTTGCGATAGATGGGAAAGTGTTAATGGGGGAGTTGAACATTAAACCTGGACCAAGAATGGGTTGGATTTTAAATGCTCTCCTTGAAGAAGTACTTGATGATCCGAAGAAAAATACAAAAGAATATTTATCTGAATTAGTTCAAAAATTGGATAAATTGGAAGATAAAGAGTTGAAAATACTAGGGGAAAGTGGTAAGGAGAAAAAAGAAAACCTAGAAGAAGAAGAAATAAAAAAACTCCACGCCAAGCATGGGGTAAAAAAATAAAGGGAGACCATTGGCCACCCTTTATGCATAGATTCCAAAGAACTTACATTATTGTTCATCACCATGTCCGTGGATAGACTCATCACTATTTTCGCCTTTTATAGCTTTGTCATTGTGATTAATCTCAGTCGTGGTAAGAGGAATAAGTAATGTTCCTTTTGGAATTGGTTTTTTAGTTTTTTTCTTTTGCTTGGCCATGGGCTGTAAGTTTATAGTTGTATGAAAAATTTACAAAAGAAAAGGATTATGTAAAACCTGATAGATGATACTTAATCCTTAGGAGTATAGGTTTTTACCTTAAAGATTAACCAGTATAGGAAAATCGAGGCTAAAACTATACAAACGCATCCGAGAACTTTTTGATAATCCATTTGTTTTGATACTAGCACATATTTCGTATATGTTATACTACTTTTATTAACACTAAAAATACCATAAAAATGATTACAAAAGAACAATACTTAGGAATACTAGGAAACGAATTTAGAATTATCAAACATTTAGCAGAAAAAATAAAACCAGAACAGCTTTCTCATAAACCAACAGAGCCTCAGAGAAACATGCAGGAGCTTATGACATATCTAACTCAGATATTTATATCTGGAGTGGAGGGGATAGTTAATGAAGACGGAAGTGCATATAAGAAATATCTTGGGGTAGGGGAACAAGCTACACTCGAGAATTTTGCAAGTATGCTGGATAAAGAATTTGCCGAGGTAGAAAAACTAATAAATTCTCTTTCCGAAGAAGATATGGGGACTGAAGTAAACATGTGGGGAAGGAATCAAAGTAAAGCACTGCATTTGATGGGCATGCTCTCTATTGCTGCCGCATACAAAATGCAACTATTCCTTTATATGAAACAGTCTGGTACAGAGAATATTGGCACTATGAATCTTTGGGCTGGGATGGATCAACCACCAAAAGTATCTTAAATAAAAAGAACCAACCGGGTTAGCAGTTGGAACTTAATGGGGTGGATTGAGAGGCATGCTTCTACTTGAAGCTTTTCTTAGACCAAAGTCCTTCTCCTATATTAGGAGGTGAGTCTTTGGATTGAAATTTTCTTCTCAGATACCACAGTGGTACTGAGAGAATGCGAACGAACTTTCTTAAATGTCTCATAAACCGGGAATTTAATTATTTAACTTATCAAGATACTATCATAATGGATTTGATTTTCAAAATTAAATAAAAAACCCCCGACACATGGCCGGGGTATAAATGGAGATTGAGAAAAAATTAAACTCTCAAACTTTTTTTGATTGATTCACTGACAATACTTGGAAAAGTATTTGCCACATTCAAAATAGGCACCACCACCTCTTCCTCCATAAATTGGCGAGAAGTCAACTGATCAGATGTCAAAATTTTATTTACGCCTTTTTCAGTACAACCACCTGGAGTGACAACACTTTCACGCAATTTGATTGTAGGATTTTCAACACCTTCTTTTATCAGAGTTCTTAATGCACTTATCGTACTACTAAAGGTGTTTAATGTTAGCTTCTCAGCTTGCGAAATGGTGTAATTTAAATTTCTTGAAGAGATTATACTAATCGTAGATAAGTATTCCTTAATGACATGCTGAGGATCCTTTTGGTTAATCTCTTCAGGAAAGTTGAAACCAGATAGGGAATTTTCAGCACAGTTGAGCCACTTCTCTAATGTCATACCAGATTGGTTTTTTGCAATATCAATTCCTACACAATGTAAGGCATTAAATGAACCTACACCTACTATTGAATTAATTATTTTCTCTGGTTTTCTCTCTATGAGGAGATTGTCTTCAACCAAAAAACGTAATAATTCTGAATCCCTGGTTGAGTGAACAATACCTGAACCGTATGCTATGTTGGTATTGCATGTAGCAGATATGGTTCTGTGCGCCACACTCTCTGGTATGAAATTACTTATCTGTTCAGGCATTAAGCCTGAAGCAAAAGAAATAAATTCATAACCAAACAATCTTTGCAAACCAACTTTGCTAATTCTGGTCAAGGTATCTCCACAACCTACTGGAGTAACAGCGATAATTATATGACTTGCTGTTGCAATCTCCTCCATATAGCGGGAGGTGTTTACTTTTTTTGAGAACCATTCTAAGTCGGATGTTTCCCTGCCTATTACAATAATCTGGCCTGGCCTAAACCCAGCTCTTAACAAACCCAGGGTTATGGATTTAGCCAATTTGCCGTTGCCAATAATGGCAATTCTGTAAGTACTCTTGTTCATCTTAGTGAATTTAAGGGGGTTAGTGAATATTTTGAATAATTTTAAAAGAACGAAAATGAGCCACCTGATTTGGTGGCTCATTTTTATTTTTAATCATTTTTCAAGTGATAGATTAAACGCAAAAATCAGCCATCAAATATGGTGTCAGGATTGTTCCCGGGATTTGATTATACTGATTTGTAAACTCGCGTTTCATACATTTACCAATATAGCGTATTTCGTATTAATAAGTCAATGGTCATAAGGTTTAGCTCTCTATTAAAAAACATACGAATCTGGTCGTGTGTTTTTTAAGGAAATTATAGGACTATTTCAACGGCACAGTAACTGTAAGCTCTATGACCTCATTGGCAAATTTTTGATTGATGCCAAATTCTTTCATATCGATATTGAACTTAGAAGATAGCTCCTTATCAGATGACACTACATCAAAGCTAACATTTTTAGAAATTCCGTGGGTAGTCATTACTCCAGAAAGTTTTCCATCTTTTAGAGAAGTTACCTTAAAAGTCGCAGTTGGATACTTAGCTACATCAAAAAAGTCAGCAGACTTTAGGTGTGGAGTTAATTTGCCTTCATTATCAGTTGAAAGTGAACTCATATCTACAACTACTTCACCTTCTAGACTTCCTGAAGCTTCAAATGAGAGCTTAGAATCTATCTTAGCAAATGATCCATTGTGAACTTTTCCTGGACCAAAACCTTTGAATGAAATTTTTACATTTGTATTATCGATTTCTTTAACTTGAGTGACTGGCTTATTAATACTTTCATCTGCTACTACATTTTTATCCTCAGTTGTAGTGCTAACATCTGAGACAGTAGCAGCTGGCACTGATGCATCCGGTTTAGTCTGAATGCTATACCATACAACTCCACCTAGAACTAAAACAACCAAAACAATTAAAACTGATTTCATATTCTATTTAAAAATTTATTATTAATAGATTCCAATTATACATGATTTTATAGATAAATAAAAAAGAATCGCGGTGAAACGATTCTGCTACCATACAGGGTAGTGCTGTTTAATAAATTGGCAATGTTAATATCCAGATCCGTAAACGTCTGCATCTCCAAAGAGTGCACCCAGTACTAACAGAGAGATTATAAATAACCTCCAAAACCAATTTTTTTCTAAAACTTTTTTCATTTGTCTAAATTATAACATAATGTATAGAAAAAGCAAGCTATTTTAGCTCTAAAAATATAGGGCAGTGGTCTGAACCTAGAACATCTGATAGAATTTTTGCTGATTTAACCTTTGATTTTAGTTTCTCTGAAACTAAAAAGTAATCTATCCTCCAGCCAATGTTTCGAGCACGGGCATTTGCAAAATGACTCCACCAAGTGTAGTGACCATTCCCCTTTATAAATAACCTAAACGTATCCACGAATCCTGCATCAATAAAATTCTCAAAGCCTTTTCTTTCTTCATCAGTAAAACCTTTCTTACCCATATTTTCTTTTGGTCGAGCCAGGTCATCTGGTGTATGGGCAACATTCAAATCACCGGAGAAAATGACTGGCTTCTTTTTTTGAAGTGTTTTCATGTACTCAAGAAATGCCTTATCCCACATATCATGACGCATATCTATACGAGAAAGATCGTCTTTTGCGTTTGGAGTGTAAACTGTGACAATATAAAAACCTTTAAATTCTGCTGCTATCACACGACCTTCGCCATTGGCATCTCCATATTTATCACTCAAATTTTTATATTTTTTCGCAATATCTTTTGGAATATCTAGTATTACTGATATTGGTTTTGTTTTAGTAAAAATAGCTGTACCACTATAACCCTTACGATTTGCGGAGTTCCAATATTCCTCGTAATCTCCTAGATCTACTTCTGATTGATGTTGTTCTGCTTTTGTTTCTTGTAAACAAATAATATCCGGCTTGTATTTTTTTACAAAAGGCACAAAAAGATTCTTTTTGTGTACTGCTCGTATTCCATTTACATTCCAAGAAATTATTTTCATAAATATAGTTTACCAAATCTTAATAATAAAACTAATTTGATTTTTTAAATATAAATTGATAGTGTAACTAAATATTGTACACACCTGGTTATTGTCTCCGGCCAAGGTGGAAGTCAAGCGAGACGGTAAATATATAAAATGAAACATAGAGCCACCCTGGAGGAAGTGGCTTTATTTTTTACTGTGAAACTTTTTGTGTACATCGCGAAGTTGCTTGTCGGTTATGTGGGTATATATTTGTGTTGTAGCAATATTTGCATGTCCTAGCATCATCTGCACTGATCGAATGTCTGCACCATTGGAAAGTAGATCAGTGGCAAAGGAGTGACGAATGACGTGAGGTGTAACTTTTTTAGAAATTCCAGCTTTGATCGCATAATGTTTCACAATGCGCTCAATTGAGCGGGGAGTTAGGCGATTGCTTTTATTATTCTTTGATCCGTTGTGCGAATACTGTATAAAAAGTGGTTCTTCGAGATCTTTTCTACCTTTTAAATAATCCCTGATTGCGTCCTTTGCAGAATCTGATAGAAATACTACACGAACCTTTTCTCCTTTCCCACGAATTGAGAATTCATCTTTCGATAAATCGAGATCTCGATCGAGTGAACAAAGCTCAGATAGACGAAGCCCTGTCGAAAAGAATAATTCTAGCACGGCTTTATCACGCAAACCTTTTGTTGTGGTTTTATCAGGAGCATCCATAAGTCTTCCAAGTTCGTCGGTAGATATAAGATCAAGTGATCGCTCTTTAATCTTTGCAAGCTCTATCCGATCTGGGGGAAGCGATGTAACTTCGCGCTTCATCATATATTTAAGAAAAGATCGTAATGCAATTAGATGATAATTCTGGGTATTTTTTTTTAGAGTACTAGCTTGTTGGCCACGGATTTTAATTCCTGGCTGACGATTTAGAAATAGTCTGAATTCGCGAATCTTGTCGTCAGTGATTTGTTTAGGGTCAGTAATTTTTGCAAATTCAAAAAACCTAGATAAATAATGGTCATAATTATTAACTGTCTTGAGACTATTTCCTTTTTCAATCTCTACATGTTCGAGGAACTCTCTTTTTAATTGTTCGAGTTTTGAAGCCATAGAATGTCGCACAATAATTGTATCACATAACTTGGCTTAAATACCCTTATATAGAGGCCTCTTGCAATTTTTTCCAATATGTGCTAATATATGAGGACGATGTTAACAACAAAGAAAAAGCAAAATATTATAAAGAAAAGCCAGATTCACGACAAGGACACAGGATCTCCTGAAGTTCAGATTGCGATATTAAGTAAAAGAATCGATGAGCTTGCAAGTCATTTGAAGGAACATAAGAAAGATAATCACTCTCGACGTGGACTTATCAAAATGGTTGCAGATCGTAGAAGTCATCTTAAGTACTTAGAAAAGAAAGATAAGACTCGCCACGCAACTCAACTTAAAACATTAAAAGCATAACATCATGCCTCGCAAGGGGCATTTTGTTTTGGTACAATAAACATATATGAGCATAATAAAACATAAAGAGCAGAGAGTTGGTGTATTTATTGATACAGCAAACCTCTATCATAGTGCTAAAAATCTATACAAACGAAAAGTAAATTTTGGTGCGGTACTTAAAGATGCAGTAGCAGGGCGAAAGCTTGTGCGCGCAACCGCATATGTCATAACTTCTGAAGGGGGTGAAGAAAAGAACTTTTTTGACGCACTTACTAAGCTCGGCATTGAAACTAAAACAAAAGAACTACAAATCTTTGCCGGTGGAAATAAGAAAGGTGATTGGGATGTTGGAATATCAATTGATGCAGTTAAAATGGCACCTAGGCTTGATGCTGTAGTGCTTGTAGCAGGGGATGGTGACTTCGTACCGCTTGTAGAATATTTGCAGAGTACTTTTGGAGTACAAGTTGAAGTTGTCTCTTTTGGAAAAAGTTCTTCAATGAAACTAAAAGAACAAGCTGACGATTTCCTAGACCTCTCAGCTAACCCAAGAAAATACTTGATTTATTAAACCCAATCCTATAACATTCGGTTTAAGGTAAATATCGCCGAAATTAAATCTCCTGTCATGAAGATAACAATAACCCCATGCGTAGGTGGCTATAGTTTAGCTGTTTACAAAAATCGTACCTTTAACCCCCAAAAAATACTGTCTGAAGTTGCACCTCATTTAACCTGGATCGGCAAGCCAGAAGATGTGTATCTGGAGGAAAAATTCCAACTGGAATTGGTGTCATCTGAGATAATCAATCCCTATGTCAAAACAAACGGGGAATTGAATTCAAATGCCGCCAGCATAATTCTGGCATTATCCCTCTATGCTGAACTTCCAAAAGAACTGGCTGCTGCACAAATACTCAGTATTGGTCAGTGTGTAAGGAGTTCAGAAAATGGGTTAGGCTATTTAAGCCTTATGAACGGAGGTATAAAATTCTCACCCCTGAACGCAGAAAGGAAGTACAAAGAAAAACCCTTGTACGCAGTTACCTGCGAAAGTATTGGGGCTGTATTTGTGAGCCCTTCTTTCATTAACGCAGACTTTTACAACAATCCGGGTAGTGGTTAATATTCCACTTAATAAAATATTCATGGAGGCGAAAGCTTCCATTTTTTATATTAAGTTATAGAATACAAATATGATACAAAAACAAACCGAAAAAACATCTCTATATAAAGATTTAGAAAAAATGTCTTCTAAAAAGATTGCAGATAGTATAAACAAAGAAGATGGTAAAGTCAGCTTGGCAGTAAAGAAAAACATTAATGAGATCTCAAAAATTATTGATGTAGTGAGTGAGAAAATAAAAAAAGGTGGAAGATTGTTTTATATAGGAGCTGGTACAAGTGGTCGACTGGGGGTTCTTGATGCTTCAGAATGCCCTCCAACATATGGAATAAAGAAAGGAATTGTAGTAGGAATTATCGCAGGAGGTGATAAGGCTCTACGAGATTCTGTTGAATCTGCTGAGGATAGTTTAACTGGTGGATGGAAAGATTTATCTAAATTTAAAATCAATAAAAAAGATTTTGTTGTTGGAATTACAGCTTCTGGCTCAACTCCATATGTCTTAGGCGCAATAGGTACTTGTAAAAAGAGAGGTATAAAAACTGCTGGGATATCTTGTAACAAGAACTCAAAATTGAGTGAAATATCTGATTATAAAATAGAAGCGGTTGTAGGACCTGAATTTGTAACTGGTAGTACTAGAATGAAATCAGGCACTGCGCAAAAGATGATTTTGAATATGATATCAACTGGGGTAATGATAAAAATTGGTAGAGTTAAAGGAAACAAAATGGTTGATATGGCTCTATCAAATAAAAAACTTATTGAAAGAGGCGTAAGAATGATAATGTCAGAACATAAAATTGAAAAATCTGTTGCAGAAAAAATCCTACTAAAAGAAGGGAGTGTTAGAAAAGCTTTAGAGAAACTAAAAAATAAATAATCTTGCGAAAGTAGTATTTTCTGCTATGCTTTGTATATATTACAAATAACCAGTTATTCTCTAGACGGATAGAGTTGAAACCGGACGTGTTTCAAAACTAGGGTCTGGAGAAAAGCTTATAAAAAATATGAATAGCAAAGAATACGAAGTAGAAATCGGTGGTAAGAAGATCACTGCGGTTTTTAGTGACTTAGCAGATCAAGCAAATGGTTCAGTGATGCTCAAATGCGAAGGTACTGTAGTTATGGCAACAGCTGTGATCTCAAAGAGTGGTGAAAATAATCCAGGCTTTTTCAACCTAACAGTTGAGTACTTAGAGAAGTTTTATGCTGCTGGAAAAATCTTAGGTAGTCAATTTAGTAAAAGGGAAGGGCGTCCATCTGACCAAGCAATTCTAGCGGCACGTGTCATCGATAGAACAATCCGACCTCTTTTTGATCACCATATAAAAAATGCAGTTCAAGTAATAATCACAGTTATTGCTATCGGTAAAGCAGATCCAAAAACTTTGGGAGTGAACGCTACATCTATCGCACTTAATATTTCAGACATACCTTGGAATGGGCCAATTGGAGGAGTCCATATAAGTAAAACAAAAGAAGATAGTACTCTGAAAGTAAACAATTATATTCCGAGCGCAGATGAGCCAGTCTATGCTCTTGATCTAATGGTCTGCGGAAAAGATAGAACTATAAATATGATCGAGTCTATGGCTTTCGAACTATCTGATGAAGAGATGGGTCAGGGATTCGACATTGCAATCGAGGAGATAACAAAATGGGAAGCATTCCAACAAAAACTCAGAAGTGAACTTGGTAAAGAAAAACTTTCATTTCCAAAGCCTGAAGCAACAAAAGATGTGGTTGACTTATTCAACGACAAAGTAAAATCAATAATTGATGCTGGTATTTTTAGTAAAGATGGGAAGAAAGTTGCAAATGATGCAGAATCGCTTTGGAACAATATTTTAAAAGAGACATACAATGAAGAACAAAAAGAAGAAATCTATGTTGCACA
Organism: Minisyncoccia bacterium; assembly: GCA_044228545.1. Taxonomy (GTDB): domain Bacteria; phylum Patescibacteriota; class Minisyncoccia; order Phycocordibacterales; family UBA9973; genus UBA8515. Next base: position 55,673 of record JBGAUR010000001.1, read on the forward strand.
GGATTACCTACATCACTATCTTGATAACATGTTTCATGAAAAAGCAATTGCAGAAAACAAACGCGCAGATGGTCGTGCACTAGATGAAGTTCGCGCTCTTTATGCAAAGGCTGGTGGTATTTCAGACGTGTTACACGGTTCTGGAATATTCTACAGAGGAGAAACTCATGTGCTATCAGTTCTCACACTTGCCGGTCCTGAGAGTATGCACACTATAGATGGAGTGGAATTCTCAGCAAAGAAAAGATTTATGCATCACTATAACTTTCCTCCATACTCAGGCGGTGAAACAGGCCGTGTTGGAGGACTAAATCGCAGAGAAATGGGTCATGGATTTCTAGCTGAAAAAGCTCTTACACCTGTTATCCCAGAAAAAGTAAACTTCCCTTACACTATCCGAGTTGTTTCTGAATCAGTAGCTTCAAATGGATCAACATCTCAAGCTTCAATCTGTGCATCAACCGTAGCACTGATGGATGGTGGAGTTCCTATAAAAACACCAGTTGCAGGAATCTCAATCGGTGCGATGATTGACACTGCTGATAAGAATAAATATGTATTGTTAACAGACATACAAGGTCCAGAAGATCACTATGGAGATATGGACTTCAAAGTTGCTGGAACAAAAGATGGTATCACGGCAATACAGCTTGATGTAAAAGTTGATGGAATTCCGTTAAACATCCTAAAAGAAGCACTTAATCGTGCAAAAGTTGCTCGTCTAAAAATTCTCGAAACTATTACAAAAGAAATATCTACTCCTCGCGCATCTATATCACCAAATGCGCCGATGATAGTAGTTACAAAAGTAAAGAAAGAACAGATAGGACTTGTTATTGGTCCAGGAGGAAAAAATGTAAATGCAATTCGTGAAGAGACTGGAACTGAAATTACGATCGAAGAAGATGGTACTGTATTTATAACAGGTAAAAACGGCGGAGCAGAAAAAGCAAAGAAGATAATTGAGGATATGACTCATGAATACGTTGTAGGAGAACTAGCAAATGGAGAAGTTGTGAAGATAATGGACTTTGGTGCTTTTGTTAAAATAAATGCAGATACGGAAGGGTTAGTACATGTATCTGAAATCGCACCATTCCGAGTTGAGAAAGTTTCTGATATCCTTAAAGAAGGAGATGAAGTTCCAGTAAAAATAATTAAAGTGGACGAGAGAGGACGTCTTAACTTATCAATTAAAGAAGCGAACTCTGATTTCTTTAAGCCAAATGGAGGAAAATAAAAAACCTAACAATTTAGACAGCGACTTAAAAGTTATCCATACATATACTTCGGATATGGCTGATGCAGTGCGTCAAAATGAAATGTCGGTTATAAAAATAGCACTGGCAGAAAAAGAAAAAAGGGAGAGTGAGGAGATGTACAAAAAATCCGAAGGAAGTAATTCTTCAAAAATCTTTCTAATTTTTGGAGGTATTATTTTAATAGGAATTGCTTTGGGAATAACTTACTTTGTAACGAAAAAAAATATTGAGACAAACTCTCCAATCCAAACTACAAAAGAAATTGAAGCACCTATTGTTTATAACGAAAAAGTATTTATAGATACAGCAGGACTTACGACTCATAATGATTTATCGGGTGCAATAAAGAAAGAAGTTGAAAATACTAGTAAAGATAATTCAGTAAAAGCTATCTTCTTGAAGAAAGATGTAGGCGGTAAATCAGAATTAGTAGATGTAAATGGCTTTACTTCTTTAATTGGTGAAACTGCACCCCAAGCTTTAATTAGAAACTTGGGTGAAGAATATTTGATAGGGACTTACAATATTAAAGATGGTGATATCTCAAAACCTCATTTATTCCTAATATTTAATATAAAGGATTATAACCAAATATATGCTTCAATGCTTGCTTGGGAAAAAACACTACTTAATGATATGAATTTGATTTTCAATATCGATGTAAATGAAGATAGATCTGAGCTTCTTGAAAAACAATGGTCTGACATAATTATAAACAACAAGGATGCTAGAGTATTATATGACAATCTAGGAAAAGAAGTCTTGTACTATATTTTTATAGATAAAAATAGTTTCCTTATTACAGACAGTCAGGATATGATAAAGGAAATTGGAGCAAGAATTACATCTAAGAAGACAAAACCATTATAAGATTGCTAATTATAAACAGTCTTGTTAAGATTAAAAATATGAAAACAGATACATATAAAGCAAAATTGGAAGAAGAAAAGAAACTATTGGAAGAAGAGCTAAGCTCTATGGGTAAGCTCGATAAAGAGACTGGCGACTGGGAAGCTACACCTCCGTCCCAAAGTGCTCCAGAAGCAGACGAGAGTGATATGGCAGATCGAACAGAAGATTATGAAGAGCGATCAGCTATAACTGAAACTTTGGATCAGAGATTTGATGATATTAATAATGCTTTACAAAAGATAGAGAGTGGTAATTATGGAACTTGTGAAGTTTGTGGAAAACCAATTGAAGAAGACAGATTAGAGGCAAACCCTGCAGCTCGCACATGCAAGGCTTGCATGGAGAAGGTCGTATAAGAATTTTAATAAAAGCCCATTTGGGGCTTTTATGTTTTTATGTCATTTTCTAGAGTTTATTCTGCTCAAACACATTTACTAAAAGGTAAAATCGTCACAGTTGAGGTAGATATTACCAAAAATACTCTACACTCTTTCACATTGGTAGGTCTTCCAGATAAAGCAGTCGATGAATCAAAGGATAGGATGAGCTCGGCGCTCAAAAACTCTGGATTTACTTCTCCTAAAAATCAAAACCAGAAAATAGTTATCTCGCTTTCACCGGCAGATCTGAAAAAAGAAGGACCTTACTTTGATCTCGCTATAGCTTTGGCGTATTTATTATCAGCCGGTGAAATAGACTTTGACCCAGAGAATAGAATTTTCTTGGGTGAATTATCTCTTAATGGTGAACTTCAACCAATTAAGGGAGCACTGCCTCTTGCAGAAGCTGCAAAGAAACTTGGGTTCAAAGAAATATTTTTACCAGAACAAAATGCAAAAGAAGCAGCGCTTGTCGAAGGACTAACTATCTATGGAGCAAAAACATTGAGAGAAGTAGTGGATCACATTTATAAAATAAAATTGGACAAAAAAGGTAACCCAATCGAAAAAGAAAGATTGAAAATAACTCCAACTCCAAAAACAGAAATAATTTATAATAAAAAAGAACACGGGATAGATTTTTCAGATATTCGCGGACAAGAAGGGGCAAAGCGGGGGATAGAGATAGCTGCTGCAGGTGGACACAATATTGCTATGTCTGGACCTCCAGGCACTGGTAAAACAATGCTTGCTAGAGTTTTCTCTCATATTCTTCCTGATTTAAAAACAGACGAATGTTTAGAAATCACAGGAATACATTCAGTGGTTGGGCTTTTGGACGACGCCCTTGTTACAGAACCACCTTTTAGGGCACCGCACCATACAGCAAGCTATGTATCAATGATTGGTGGTGGTGCTAATCCAAAGCCTGGTGAAGTTACACTTTCTCATAGAGGAGTATTATTCCTTGACGAATTCCCAGAATTTGAAAAACGTGTTTTGGAATCTCTTCGCCAACCACTTGAAGACAATATTGTATCTATATCTCGCGCTCGAGGATCGGCAATATTCCCATCGAATTTCATCTTAGTCGCAGCCATGAATCCATGCCCTTGTGGTAATAAGGGAAGTAAGCAAAAAGAGTGTATTTGTAAACCGAGTGATTTAGATAGATATTCAAGAAAACTTTCAGGTCCTATAATGGATCGTATAGATATCTGGGTAACCGTCGGAGCAGTAGACTATGAAAAGTTATCTAGCATAGAACCATCTGGAGAAAAGACGAGTGTAATAAAAGACCGTGTAAAGAGAGCTCGCGACATTCAAAATAAAAGATTTAAAAATTCCCCAAGAAAAATAAACACAAATAGCGAGATGAATGTTAAAGAGCTCGCGATTTATGCTCCGCTTGATCCTGAAATTAAAAAATTATTAAACGAGAGTGCTGAGAAACTCCAACTATCTGCAAGAGCATATCATCGAACTATAAAACTCGCTCGTACTATCGCAGATTTAGAAGGGAATGAGAATATAAACCAAAATCACATTTTAGAAGCATTACAATATAGACCGAGAACAAATAATTAATTGTTGGTATCCAATCTTTTTGCTTCAGCCCAAGCAAGTTCGTAAATTTTTTTCATTGCATCTGCAATCTCACTACTCTCTATTATTATTCCGAGTTTCTCTCTCCATGAAGCAATCATGACTTTGTTGTCATAAATATTTATCTCTGGAGAAAAATAAAATTTATCTGCAGGCACTAGTGCGCTTTCTCGCATCTCATCTTTATCTAATGATTTTCTTTCTCTACCGATATCAGTGTTAGGAATTATCGCTCGTATATGAATACCGTTTCCTGCACGACGTTTGTAGTATTTCGGGAAATAATTTGGAAGACCTTTGTGCATATCATCAACTGTTGCATAAGCACGGATTGGTTCGTGAGAGGTGAGAGTATCTTCATACACTTCCATGAGGCCTTCCGTACCTTCATAGAAACGAACTCGGGCACGATCTGTCATATTGTGGATTGATTTTAATTCCGGAATTAGTTCTTCTGTTTTTTTTAACGCTTCATGTTTATGACGAATATCTTCTGTTATAAATCTTGAAAGATTCTCTGGTGATTCGGCACTGTACTCTTGTTTAGGTTCTTTGCCTGAGATAATAACAAGACCTTTTGCAGATAGGGAATCGAGAATATCATAACCGGTTGTACGATTTATATTTGCACGTCGAGAAATAGCTGAAACCGTCCCTTTACCAAGCTCAAGGAGGGAGATATACACACCTGCTTCTTTATCTGTAAGACCAATTGCTACAAGCTTTGTTTTAAGCTCAACTTGCTCTTTTTTCATGCTTTAAGTATATATTACGGGTGATATTTGTGTCAATATCTTTCCACAATTTTCTTTTTTATAATTTATAGTCTTATAAATAAGCTATTTTATATATCTTTTTTGACGATATAACTTGACAGATAGATTGTAATTGGTTATATTCTGTTATGTTATTGGCAAACTTAAGAATTTTATGGAAAAAGAAACAATTCCAAAAAAAATTACACGGGTTTGTAAAAAATGTAATAATACTTATATGATAGATTACGAAAATGTACTATTCTATAAATCTATCAATAGTGAACTTTTTGAGTATTGCCAAGAATGTAGATTAGTTCCAAAAATTAGAAATACAGAGAAGAAAGACTGGTGCCACAATGACCTAAAATAAGATTACTAAAATTAGGGTTATGGTAATAAATATATATGACTAAACAAAATTGTAAAACATGTGAAAAAGAATTTGGTATAAGAGATGAAGATCTTGTGTTTTATGAGCAGATGAAAAGTCCAACACCACAATACTGCCCTGACTGTCGTATGATGCGACGTCTTGCTTTTCGAAACGAACGAACATTATACAAAAGAAAGTGCGATCTTTGTGGAGAGAACGGAGTATCACTTTATACCGAAGGGACTCCATTCCCAGTGTATTGTCATAAATGTTGGTGGAGTGATAAATGGGACCCAAGAGATTTAGCAATGAATTACGATCCGTCTCGTCCATTCTTAGAACAGTTTAAAGAATTGCAAAGTAAAATACCGCGCATTGCACTTCTTGTGATTGACTCAGTTCGATCGGACTACACAAACAACGCAGGTGAGAATAAAGACTGTTACCTAATATTTGCAGCTGAAAATAATGAAGATTGTTCATACGGTCGTCTAGTTCAGAGGTGTAAAGGTTGTGTTGACTGTGCATTTATATATGATTCCGAACTTTGTTATGAGTGTATAGATTGTAGAGGGTGTTTCAAATGTATGTATTCTGAGCAGTGTCAATCCTCTAGCGATCTATTGTTCTGCTACAACATGCGTGATTCCCAAAATTGTATCTTATGTACTAATGGTAGGCACATGTCTAATGCAATTTTAAACGTTAAGTATAGTAAAGAAGAATTTGAAAAGAAGAAAACTGAAATACTTTCGAGTTATGAAAATATTGAGGAAGCAAAGAGACAGTACAATGAACTAAAAAACAATAATATAGTAAAAAATGCATGGCAAACAAAGTGCCACAACACAACGGGAGACTATATGTACAACTGCTATGATGGAGTAAGACTTTTTGACGTATCAGATGCAAAAAATTGTTCCTATATGGCAGATGCTATGGATATAAAAGACTCTATGGATTGCAATAATTTTTATATAAAGTGTGAATTTGAATACGATATGATGGGAGTACTTGGTGGAGCAAAGAATAAGCATGGTTTCTATGTTATGTGGTGTAATAATACAGAATATTGTGACTCATGTTATCACTCAAATGACTTGTTCGGTTGCATAAGATTAAATAAAGAGAGCTATTCAATACTGAATAAAAGATATGATAAGGAAGAATATCTACAGTTACGAGAAAAAATAATTGAAAGTATGAAAGTCGATGGAACATACGGTCAATTCTTTCCACCATCACTATCACCATTCGGATATAATGAAACCTTGGCGAAAGAATACTTCCCAATGAATCGAGATGAGGCAATTAAAAAAGGCTTCAAATGGCAGGAACAAAATTCAGGAACATTTGGTAAGGAAACCGTTATAGAAGAAAATATTCCAAAAACAACAGAAGATATCCAAGATACTATAACAGGAGATATTCTCGCATGTAATGAATGTGGAAAAAACTACAAGCTTACTCAAACAGAGGTGGAATTTTATCGTAGAATGCATCTACCAGTACCACATAAAGATTTTGAGTGTCGCCACCAAAACAGAATGAAAAAAAGAAATCCGCGAGCACTTTGGCCACGCTCATGCATGTGCACAAACGAAAAACATATGAATCACCAGAGTGGAACATGTAAGGAAAACTTTGAGACAAGCTACTCACCAGATCGAAAAGAAATAGTTTATTGTGAAAGTTGTTATCAACAAGAAGTTGCTTAGCATAAAAAATCCCTCGATTTTAATCGGGGATTTTTTATGCTTTCTTAACTACCTTTTTCTTAGTTGTTGTTTTCTTTTTTGCTTTAGCTATTGGTTTTGGTGAGAAAGGAGCAGTTTCAATGGTAAATGGTTTTGGAGCAGCGATTAATCTTTCTTTTTTCTTCTTTTTTACAGTTTTCTTTTTAGCTACGACTTTCTTTTTTGTAGCTGTTTTACTTGTAGCTACCTTGGTGGGTGATACTGTGGTTTTTGAAGTAGTTGTAGTTGCTGCAGACACATCCGCCATAGGATAGCCTATGAATAGAGTAAGAACTATAAGTAATGGGATCAATCTTTTATTCATGGTCTACAAAATCTCTACTGTTAACTTTTAAGCCCTTATAAGGGTTACCAAGACCTGAACCACTTTCGAAGTGGAACCCTAAGTGGAGGTGTGGCCCTGTAGATTTACCAGTTGAACCAACATATCCTATTATATCGCCTTTTTTAACATCTTGACCAGCTACTGCAATGACCTCACTCATGTGACCAAATATTGCTTGGCGTCCATCAATAAAGTTTATGACCACATATCGGCCATACCCACCATTATAACCTGTTGGCTTAGCAATTAAAACATTACCCCCTTGAACAGCATATATAGGTGTACCTATTGGAGCAGCAAAATCATAGGCTTGGTCAGCATGTAATCCTTGCGAAACTCGGCCTATACCCTTAGGGAACGGCCAGATATAGCCACTATCTATATTACCTTCTGGTTGGCCTGTTGGACCTTGAGGTTCAGGTTGTTGTGGTGGTTGCTCTACTTGTGGTGTCTCCACAACAGGAACGCTTACAACTGGAGCTTGGATTGCAGGAGTAGGAGCTGGTGGCTCTTCTTTTACTTCTTGTTTTACTTCTACTTCAACCTTTTTGACCTCTTTTGTATCAGTATTTTTAGCTATAGTTTTATCGTTTTTAGAAATGTCTTCTTTAGTATCGGGTTTGATACCGAAGATAACTAGATTCTGACCAATCTTTATAAGATCAGACTTCTTAAGATCAGTGTTAGATGCAATGATTGTACTTTTACTGATTTTTAGCTTTTTAGCAATACTATCTAAAGTATCACCCTTTTTAACTATATATGTAGTAATTTTGACTTCGGGATCATACTGTTCAAGACCTGAGTCAACATCCAGGTTTCCATTGTTAGATAGAGCTGTGCTGTTTGGCAAAGAAGTAATAACAGGTTCGTCTTTAATACTCTTTAAGTCTGGGTTGATAGAAGATTCAAGCAATGGAACATTCTGAGAGTTGTGAATCACATCTCCAGATTCTTCTAATTCAGAAGCTTGGGTCTTATTACCGACTATCTTGTCTACTAAGTCTGAGAAAAAACCAGCCGAAGCGAGGCTTGGCTGGTAAAACAGAAATATAAATATAAAAACAGAAATATAAGCTTTCATAGTAGAAGGCTTGCAAAATAAGGTTATTTTCATCTTTTGGTGATTTTGCCAAGCAAAACTACCATTAGAATCTTGATTTTTGAGTTTAATAAGCCTAAATAAATTAACCACATTGAGATCACCCTATCTAGGAACTACAGTACGACCACAAATGTGAGGGCTGTAATTTTCTAAATGATATCAACGTGATTGTTACAATCTTTTCGGTAATGCTTACAAAATAAAGCTTTTCTTCTATATCTGGAGGTAGAGGAGCCCGGAAGCAACCCTACTCATTAAAGGGTAGCCCATAAGAGCTAGTTAGTCAACAAAGTAATGCACAGGGTTATCAACTCCCTATAAAAAGGCTTTACTAGACCACAAATAGCTTTATTTGACAAGTAGTTAATAAATATTGTATAATCTCACAATGAATAGAGAATCTT
>JBGAUR010000020.1:0-11065 GCA_044228545.1 Minisyncoccia bacterium
CTGATTTCCCGCCCGCAGGAGGGGTCTGGGGAGGAATGCGGGCGGGTTTCGGACTGGGAGTTTTCGGAAATTCGGCAGCCACAAAAGCAGAAAATATATATTGAATAAATCCATAATTTTTGCTATCATTATTTTGTGAGCAAAGAAAGAATCTTCTCATAAGATAATACTATCAAAGTTTGGATACTATGGCAACTATATCAGAAAACATAAAACGAATACGAACAAAACAAGGATTGACGCAAGACGACTTGGCGAAGAAAGCGGACATCAAATACTCTACCCTAACAAAAATTGAGGGTGGTGTTGTTACAAAACCAAGTGTTCAAACAATCCAAAAAATCGCCAAGTCGTTAGGCGTTCCTATGGAGGATTTATTAAAATAATTTTTAAACTATGACCATACCAGATTATCAATCAATAATGCTCCCTCTTCTAAAATTTGTAGAAGATAACCAAGAGCACACCATACGAGAAGCGATAGAGCATATTGCTGATAGTTTTAAATTGACCGAGCAGGACAGAAAAGAAGTTTTACCGAGCGGTTCACAATATATTATTGATAATCGTGTTGGTTGGGCTAGGACATATCTCAAAAAAGCTGGATTACTTGAATCTCCTAAACGATCATATTTTAAAATCACATCTCTCGGTCTTGATGTTCTTAAGAAAAATCCATCAGAAATAAATGTAAAATTTCTTGAGCAGTTTCCGTTGTTTATAGAATTTAGAAATACCAAAAAGGAAAAAGAGGAGGAAGAACGCGAAGTGGAATCTGGTTCCTCTCAAACACCACAAGAACTTCTAGAATATGGCTACCAAAAAATAAAGAAAGATTTATCTCAAGAGTTACTGGGATTTGTAAAACAAAGCTCCCCACGCTTTTTTGAGAGGTTGGTTGTAGAGCTCCTTCTTTCGATGGGATACGGTGGTTCTCGAAAAGACGCTGGCCAAGCAATTGGTCAAAGTGGAGATGGTGGGATTGATGGAATCATTAAAGAAGACAAACTGGGTCTTGATGTTATTTATCTTCAAGCGAAGCGCTGGGAGGGTGTTGTTGGGTCAAAAGAAATTAGAAATTTCGTTGGGAGTCTGGTTGGTCAAAAAGCTAACAAAGGTGTTTTTATTACTACTTCCGGATTTACCAGAGATGCCTTAGAGTACGTCAAAACAATAACACATAAGGTGATTTTGATTGATGGCGAAATGCTGACGCAGCTAATGATTGAAAATAATATAGGAGTTTAAAAGGTGATAAGTTACGACATTAAGAAAATCGACTCAGATTATTTTGTTGAGGAATAAATTTATGAAATTTGAAGGACAATCACAACCAACGCCAGAGGATAAAATTGTGCAAACCCCGAAACAAGAGGGTGAGGTTCAACAACCTCTTTCTGCAGGAGAAATAAAGGTTAACGAGTATGTTAGCCGTATTCAAGGTGGCGAATCCAAAGATTCAATTTTTCAAGGATTACCAGAATCTTTTAGAACTAGAATTGAGGACAAATTAGCACAGTCAACCGAAGAAGATGAAAAAGGCATTCCTCCTCAATACCGAGGTTTAAATTCTGAAATACTAGATGAAATTTGGACGATTCCTGAATATGTTGATCGTGATAAAACAAAGGAACTTAAAGACAAGAAAGCTAAAGCAGTTGCTGCGCTTAGAGAAAGGGAATTATCAGAAACGGCAAAAAAGGAAAGACAAACCGCCGACGAACAAAAAATTGCAGAATTGAGACAACAATTAGGTATCGAAAAGCCATCCGAAAGTCCGGTTGCTGAAGTTAAACCAGAAACTACGACCGGTGTTGAAACCAGCTCGTTAAGTATTGAAGAAAGAAAAAAGTTAAACGGTTGGAGTGCTGGTTATGAATTGGCTAAAGTAGCGAAACAACAAGGACTTGATCTCTCAACTCTTTCCAGAGAAGAATATGTTAATTACGCTATTCAAAATTTTTTGGCGATTGACGATAGTCAATTAAGAATGCCTCCTTGGCAGCGGATGTGTGAATCCGCTCAAGAAATTGTTGCCGCGAATAAAGAAAAAAGAGCGTTAATCAATGAGGAGGCAGATAAAGCATTTAGTAAATTTTGTTTTGAAATTCAAAAGAAAGCTGGCGAAGATGACCGTTCTATCCAAGACAGAATAAGAGTCAGACAAGGAACAAAAGATTCTAATTCTTGGTTATTTTTCAAAGTTAATAATGGCACTACTGAAGGAAGCAAGGAAACATTTAAGTCATATGTTTCGGTTAAAGACTTAAACAAATTAACACCGGAGAGATTTACTTCACTTATGGCGGCGCTTAGAGATGCTGGATACAACGGCGACATTAAAATTTTTCAAGACTTAGCGGTGCAAGGAGTTAATCTTAACGACCAAATTGTAATGCACGGCGCATCAGAAAACGATGCCAGGCTTGCACTTGGTGTCGCCGAAAAATTTTTTGGTGATGAATTAGATCAAAAAAGTGTGGGTAAGGACGAGGTGGTAGATGGAAAAAATCATAGTTATAGCGAAATCTTGGCGAAAAAGATTAAAGACGCTATCAACCCACCGAAAAAACCTTAACAGAAATATTGCTTTTGTGGCCGCCGAATTTCCGAAAACTCCCAGTCCGAAACCCGCCCGCATTCCTCCCCAGACCCCTCCTGCGGGCGGGAAATCAGCCGAGGCAGGGCGAATCCAAAACCCCAGAAAAATTGTTTCGCCCTGCCGAGTCTGCATTATTAGTTTTAATCATTTGGATTTTGCTCGAAATAGTTTCGAACTTTGTCCAATAAACACCGCTTTAGTTTTTGATTTAGTAGGTATATAATTTAAATTAATTATGAAAAAAGCAAAAATACTGTTTTGGGTATCAACAACATTAATATTTTTATTTGAAGGGGTGATGACAGCTCTCACTTCACATACTGAAATGGCAGTACAAGGTATTACAAGTCTAGGATATCCTATATACTTCGGTACCATGTTGGCTGTCTTTAAAGTTGCGGGCTCTATAGTTCTTATTGTTCCTAAATTCCCAACCAGAATAAAAGAATGGGCATATGCTGGGTTTGCGATTGATTTTATTTGTGCCTTCGTTAGTTTGTGGGTAGTGACGGGCCTAAATGTTACTACATTTTTCCCGCTCATTGTTTTTGTTGTACTAATAGTTTCTTATGTAAACTATCACAAACTAAATTCTATAAAAGTAAAATAGTTTAGAAAAATGTTAAGATAAGTAAATGAAAGAAATCATAGTCCCTATTGCGGTACTTTTTGCAATCATTGGGAATGTTCCATATCTTCGCGATGTAATAAAAGGTAAAGTACAACCTCATCCATACACATGGCTTGTATGGTCCATTGTTTCCCTTATTACATTTTTTGGGCAAGTAGTTAAAGGGGCAGGTATTGGTGCTATTCCTACAGGAGTAGCTGAGCTTTTCACTATAATTATTTTTTTATTTTCTCTCAGATATGGATTTAAGAATATTGTTAGACGCGATACATATTTTCTTTTGGCCGCGCTCCTAGGTCTTATACCTTGGATGCTCACTAAAGATCCCACTATTTCAGTGATAATCGTAGTTTCTATTGATTTGATAGCATTCATACCTACCTTGCGTAAAACTTATCGCAGTCCAAGTACGGAGACACCACTTTTATACAGTATGAATGTAGCAAGGCATGTTCTAACTCTATTTTCTCTTCAGACTTACAACGTCGCCACAGCTCTCCACTCAATAGTTATGATAATTACAAATTCATTCATGACTTATTTTTTACTCAGACACAAAAGAAAAAGTGGATAAATATCTAACCACTAATTTTATAAAGGTATATAATATAAGTATTATAAATATTTATTATTTAAATCTATATGGCAAACGATAAAAAAATGGAGTGGTTATTGCGAATCGGGGTTGCAGGTGAATTCCTTGGGCATGGCATGCTCGCTATCTATGGTAAAGCTGATTGGATAAAATGGATCAGTGAGATGATAAATGTAGATACATCAACTGCGACAACATTACTATTATTAATCGGTATCTCTGATGTTTTGGTTGCTTTGATTGTACTCTTTAGACCAGTAAAACCAATCTTACTATGGGCAGCACTGTGGGGATTCTGGACAGCCCTAGTAAGACCATTAGTAGGTCAATCATGGTGGGATTTTATCGAAAGATTTGCAAACTGGGCAGCTCCAATGGCACTATATTACTTTTACGTGTACCAGAAGAATAAAAACTAGTATAATAAAAATATGACTTTTATACAGACACTTTTACAAACTATCTGGGCTTCGATCTTAGTTTTAGGCTGGGTTAAAGTTGCGATAATCGTAGTTATCATTGCTCTACTTTCTAGAGCTCAACCTCTTCTTGGGTTGCTAGGTGCAGCTATATTTATCGCATATCTTCTTCACTGGATATAATATATTTCAAATAAAATAGCCCGTGTACTTACGTAGTTGATGCGTAAGTACATGGGCTTTTGTTTCAGCGCTCTATCTCTTCTTCGCCTGCAAAATGGTTTGGAGACGAAAATGTCATTGAGAGAACCATAGGCCCAGAGAATTCGTAAATATCTGATGGTTTTAAGTAGAGAGGTGTATGTTTTTCCAATAGGTACGTTGTATCATTTATGGTTATACAGGAGTCACCGCTTCTTATTTCTATTGGTATTATACAAAGATATGTAGTTCCAACAGTCCGATATCTTTTTGAAGGTCCTACATGATTGGTAAAAATTTCACCTTTAAAAAATAGAAAGCTTTCATTCACATTTCTTTCTTCCATGGTATTGAATTTAATGGGTTTTAAGATTGTTTTATTTTTTCATAATCTTATATTATCTATAGAGATATGTCTATCCTTATTTATTTAGTTTTAATGTTATAGTATAATTACTCGCGTAAGAATATGTATGAGTAAAAATAGGCTTTAAATTAAAATGAAAACCAAGGTAAAATTTTATTGGATAATAATAGTACTAGTAATTGTTGTAAATGTTACTATATTTACGTATTTCTCTAGAAGATTAGAAAATTTTGTAGTCCAGTCAACACTAGAAGCCCAAGCAAGAAATGAATTATAAAATATGAAAACAGCTATACATCTAACACTTGGACAAAAGATAAAAAGTAAAATATGGCACCTCTTATACTACGGCTTTCCATGGTGGCAGAAGCACTTGGTTGAGTGGCGCGTTGTTTGGCATGATAAGGAGAGACAGAAGTTCCACTTAGGATGGCTTGCTCCTGGAAAAACTCTGGCTGGTTTAGAGCAACACTTGCATGAGAAGTGGGGTTTTGGAAATCACTTCATAGCATGGGTTGATAATGGGCAAGTTCTATCTTGGAGGAAACTCATTGATTTCGATCACCAGTATCATATACGAGTATTTAAAGATGGTGAGATACGTGGACATTTTGAATATACTCCAGAGAGTAAACCATTTGATCATTTTACTGAAGTGGATGAACAGTCACGTATAAATGAATTCAAAAAATTCTTAGGAGATTTTGTTGTGCAGAAAAAATATATTTCACATCTAAAACCAGATATGAAAACAGCTCCAGAATCTGAACTTACTATTGAGGATGTGAAAGTGGATAAATAATATCCCAAAGCTTGCCTGCGACATTGCGAGGCTCACCTATTAGAGGGAAGTGGTGAAGGTCTATAAACGGCGCACTATTACACTCTATTACTCCAGAGCGTGGTTGTTCTTTCCATGATTTTGATACATCCTCCATTATAAAATCAACACCTATCAACGGATCGTCTAGGACTTCCGCTACTCTCTCAAGCATTTCTTTGTTGTCTTTATGTATTACGTCAGTCATATCTGTTATTCCTCCACCTACAGCACGACTTGTTTTTTGTCCAAGTGTAACGATTTCATCTTTTTTAGGAATAGTATCAGAAGTACGATTAAAGTGAGTCAATTCTTTTTCAGCCTCTTTGTCTAATACTAGTTGGTGGAAAATAGGGCCTTGTCTTTTTGGATTTCTATTTTCAATTTCTACTAATTCTCTTACATTATGAACTCCGTCGCCGATTATGTATGCTGGTTCGCGACGGATAACTGCTACAAGTTTTTTATCTATGATTGTGCCTCGGAATACATAGCCAGTCAGTTCTTCTTCGATCATAATCCAAGGAGAAAGTTGCTTTGCTTTTTTAAAAGCGATTAAGAAATCTTCCACATTACTTATATGTGTAGTCGTATGTCTACTTCGTGAACCGATATTTGGTTTGACTATTGCTGGCTTATCTAGTGAGTTGAATATTTTTAAAGCCGAACTCTCTGTACAAGCAACCCCGCCTTTTGCTACGGGAATACCCCCTGCCTTTATAAAGTGTTTTTTCATTTGGTTTTTATTATCCATCCATTCAAGTCCTTTTGAGTTGTATTTTTTAGGGCGAGGTAGTACATCAAAGAATCTCATTTCTCCTTTGTATTTTGAAATAAATATATCGTGACCAATACCGAATAACCTAAACTGATACATGTCTATATTTCGTTTCATAGCTTCTTCCCAGAGAACACGAGTCCTGTAACTGTCGTCACTTTCTGGTTTTTTTGTTATTTTTCCCAAACCAAAAAATGTGAGAGTTTTAGTAAGGGAAGGTCCTATCCACTCCAAACTATCTTCAGGGATTATTTTACTCATCCAGTTTGTCCAAGGTTCTACGATTGCGCCAAGAAGTATTGTAAGGTAAGTCAGAAGGTGATTTACTTGTGCTCCTCCACAATCTGGACAATAACCCTTTTTCTTTTTTCTTACTGGTTCAGCATGAACTCCGCAATGTTTACAGATATTTTTTTCTTTTGTTTCAGTCATAGTTTACAGTTTACCAGAAACTAATGCGCAACTGCAAAGCATAGGATTTTTTTAGCCCCAGCGTTTTTTAGTAGTTTATAAATTTCAGTTAAAGTTGCTCCGGTGGTTGTAACATCATCAATAATAATAAAAGTTTTACCTTTTATAAATTCTTCATTTTTTATTTTGAAAACACCTTTAATATTATTTAATCTTTTTATTCGATTTGCGATTTTTGCTTGAGGAATAGTCTCTTTAGTTTTTATTACAAGATTATCTTTCAGTTCCAAATTCTTTGAGCTACAATCACAGAACCCCTTAGCTATTGTTAGTGATTGGTTATAACCTCTTTTTCTGAGTTTTTCTTTTGATATAGGTATAGGTATTACATATATTGGTTGATTATCTAGGTACTGGTGGATTTCCGATATGTCTTCAGCAAACTCTTCAAAAAGTAATTGCCCAAGTTTATCACCAATATTTTTTCTATGATGGTATTTTAATTTCCAAATAGCTCTTTTTATAGCTGGATCCCTATAATCATATAAGGCATGTATGTTGCTTCCGGTCTCCCTTTCAACTCTGCGAAGTTTTGGAACACATTTATCACATATGACAGAACCTTTCAAATTACAAGATACGCATTTCTCTGGCAGGAGTACGTCTATTATCCACCTCATAGGCATTTTTAGGTAATTAATACTTAATTCCACAGCTTTATTTTACTACACCTGTGGTATACTAAATAGTATATTGTATGGATAATTCACTAAAGAAAATCATTTCCGGAGGACTTGCTAGCCTATCTGAGATATTTCGATCTAACCAATCTTCCAGTGTAGCCTTAGGTATTGATATTGGCTCTTCTGCTATTAAAGTCGTGCAATTAAAGAAAAAAGGAGGCAAGGCTGTGCTTGAGACTTACGGCGCTCTTTCTCTTGGTCCGTATGGTAAAACTGAAGTTGGTACTGTAACTAATCTTCCCACAGAAGATATTGCTAAAGCATTATTTGATGTAATGAAAGAATCCAATGTGACTGCTCATTCTGGTGTATTTGCTATACCTTCGTCATCTAGTCTTATTTTTACTATAACTCTTCCTGGGAATGTGACTGAATCTCAGTTGCCAACGATTGTTCCAATAGAAGCGCGAAAGTATATTCCAGTCCCAATATCGGAAGTAAGCCTAGATTGGTTTATGGTTCCACCTGAAATGTCTGTTTTCGATAATAATATTATCAATAATCCAACTGAAGAGGATAAGCCTATAGAGTCAAAAGTAGAAGTTCTTGTTGTAGCTATTCATAATGATATATTGTCTCGCTATCAAGATATACTTTCCAAGACCGATCTTAAGTCTGAATCTTTCGAGATGGAAATTTTTAGTAATGTAAGATCTTGTTTTGGTCACGATTTAGCCCCTGTTCTTTTTATGGATTTTGGAGCATCAAAAACCAAACTCTCTATTGTTGAGGGTGGGGTAGTCAGAGTGTTCCATATTGTTAATCGTGGATCTCAAGATATAACTAGAAATATCTCTGCCTCCCTTAATGTTTCTTTTGAAGAAGCTGAAAAAATGAAACGCTCTGTGGGGCTAGATTCAAGTAGCAACGCTGAGGTTGCTGATATTGTAAGATTGTCCATTGATTATATATTTTCTGACACAAATAGTGTTGTACTTGCGTATGAGAAGAAGTATAATAAGAGTATAAGCAAAGTTGTCCTGGTTGGTGGTGGTTCTTTGGCTAAAGGTTTGCTCGAGAAAGCTACAAGTAGTTTACATACCGAAGTAATCTATGGTGACCCATTTAATAAAACCGAAACCCCTGCTTTTCTAAAACCAGTCCTAGAGCTTAGTGGTCCAGAGTTTTCGGTTGCTGTGGGGCTTGCGCTTCGTCAATTGTCATAAAGTTTTATGGAAAATTCATTTCAAACATCATTTATACCTAAAAAACCTATAACTACTACAACTGGTAGTGGATATAGTAGAGCGCCAACTAGTATTTTTACAGTGCTTGCATTTATATTCCTTGTAATTATGGGTCTTGCTTCTGGAGGATTATTTTTATATAAAAATTATTTAATAAAACAAGAATCTATTTTATCGTCTTCACTTGAGAGAGTTAAGGAAACTTTTGAGAAAAATACTTTAGATGAACTTGAATTATATGACAAGCGTGTCTCTGCTGCTAAATCTGTTCTTGATAAGCATATAATCTTTTCTCCTATGTTTGCATTACTTGGTACGATAACAATACCATCAGTTCAATACACAAATTTTTCTCAAGATTCAAATAGTCAAGGTTTCTCTGTTAAGTTGTCTGGAACTTCTTCAGATTACAAATCTATAGCTTTACAGGCTGATGCTTTTAATAGTGCAAAAGGTAGACTGTTTAAAAATGTTGTATTCTCAAACATTAATAAAACTAAAAATAACAATGTAGTTTTTGATATTGAATTCTTGGTTGATCCTACACTACTTTCTTACGAAAAAAATATTTTAGCTGAAAAAACAATATCAAATAAGACAGAGCAAACACCTGTAAAAATTGATACTCCTAGTATTGACGTCACTCTACCATCTACAAGTAGCGATGTATCTCCTAGTGCAATTGATAGTAATAAAACCCCAAACGATGCTGCCGTAAAAGCTAACATAGGTAAACAACAATAAATTATGAAATTTATATTTTCAATCCTACTAATAATAATATCGATAATACTATTCTTTTGGATAGTTAATCCTCTATATAGCGACGTGTCTAGCTTAAGGACAGAAGTTGCAACATATAACGTTGCGCTCAATAACTCAAAAGAATTGCAAGCGACTCGAGATCAATTGACAGAAAATTATAAAAATATAAATAAATTAGACAGAGAGAGGCTTGAGCGTTTCCTACCTAATACTGTAAATAATATTAGATTTATTCTTGAGATTGAACGTATTGCCAATATGCACAGTATGCCTATCAAAAATGTTCGTTTTCAACCCGAGAGAGTATCAGGAGATGGAACTCCAGAGGTAAATAAAACTCCTGCTAAACAAGGAACAACAGTAGTCACTTCAGGCAATCAAGCAGCTTCTTTGCCTTATGGTTCATTTCCAATTGAGTTTACTACAGAAGGTGATTATAATACGTTTGTACTTTTCTTAAAGGATCTTGAGCGCAACTTACGCTTGATCGATATAAAATCAATTAGCTTTACAGTTCCTCAAGCGGATAAAAGTGGGATAATCAATCCAAATATATATACTTATAATTTAAAAATAGAAACTTATTGGCTTAAATAATATGCATAGAACTTACAATAAATTTTTAATAGTTATAGCAATAGCCATAATTCTCTCCGGAGTTTATGTTTACTTCTCTAATGATTTAGATGCACAGGCAGCAAGTAATAATACACAAAACTCTTCCTTAGTTTCTTCTAATGCATTACAAAAAGATATGGTAACAGGTTCTAGAAATGAAAAAATAGCCAAGGATACCGCTTTCCTAACTACACTTACTTCACTTAATAAGTTAAAAATAGATACATCGATTTTCTCAAAAGAATCCTTTATGTCCCTAAGAGATAATACTGTAACTTTAGAGCAGGTTACACCAGGTCGTCCTAATCCCTTTGCCCCGATAAAGAGCGAAAAAAGTTCTTCTGTAGTTGAAACACAAGATTCCCCAGTTATAACAAATGAAGCCACTGAAGTTACTGACAATAGCGCATTACTAAATGGGACGATGGACAGTTCTGTATCTGCTGTAACTAGCTCTTACTTTGAATATGGTACTACTGAGGCACTTGGCACTACAACACCTCCCGCTAAACAATCTTTAATAGGAACTTTCTTTGTAAATCTTACAGAGTTAAAACCAAAAACCAAATACTACTTTAGTGCTGTAGCTAAAATAAATGGAGCCTTGAATTATGGTGAGATAGTTTCTTTTACTACAAAATAGTATGATACTGCTCGAATCTCTTGTAAAAAATAATATACTCCGAGAAGATCAAGTGGGGGAAGTTTTAAAAATTGCCGATGCGAAGTATGAAGGCAATATTGATGAGGCGTTACTTGATTTCAATTTGGATGAAGATAAAATTCTTGAAATAAAAGGAACCATTTTTAATATTCCTATAAGAAATATAGATCCAGAGACAGTCCAATCCTCTATCTTTAAGTTGATACCAGTAGATGCTGCAAAGATATACCATTTTTTACCAATAGGTGAAGCTGACAATGTGCT
>JBGAUR010000021.1:0-9987 GCA_044228545.1 Minisyncoccia bacterium
TGCTATTATTAAAACAATGGAAGAAACGATTGGAATAATTGCAGTCATATTAAATATAGTCGGTATGGTTCCCTATATCCTAAGTATATATAGGGGCAAGACAAAACCTCACCTATTTTCAAATATTATTTGGGCAGTCGTCACAACGATTGCATTTTTTGGGCAAGTAATAAAAGGTGCTGGCCCAGGTGCATGGACAACTGCAATTTCTGCGTTGGTTACAGTATATATCTGCATACTTTGCATAAAATACGGCACAAAAGATGTAACCAAATTAGACTATGTTTTTTTAATTGCCGGATTATTATCTATAATACCTTGGATGATTACCAAGGACCCGACTATTTCTGTAGTAATAGCAACATTCATAGATGTATGTGGATTTATCCCAACAATTAGAAAGACATGGAAAGCACCTGAGAGTGAGAACCTATTCTCATGGGTTGTAAACTTAGTGCGTCATGGTATATCTCTTTTTGCCCTTAGAAATTTTGTTGTTGCGACTTATATATACCCTCTTGCACTATTTCTAATGAATATAGTCACAGTGGCAGCTATTGTAAGAAAAAGAGCGAGAGCATAGATTCTACTTTCTAACCCAAATCTTTTTTCGAAAGAGAACCACAAATAAAACTAATAATATTATGGTAACTAACAGAGATTTGCTTATCATTTTACTAACTAATTGCCAATTATCTCCAACCATGTAACCAATCGAACAATATAAGAGTACCTGACATACCTCACCAAAAACTACATGAGTTAGATACTTACGATAAGAAACTTTACTTAAACCACATAAAATATTAACAACTAAATTAGAAAAAACTTCAAACCGCGTAATAAATATAATGAACCCAGACTTTTTATTTAAACGCTTCTCCGCCTCCTTGTACCTTTCTGATTCAATAACTTTTCTAAGTCCTATTTTATAGAAAATATGTTTACCATATAATCTTGCTAGCCAATAACCCATATTGTCGCCAACGATATTACCCAAACTACCAACGACAACTATCCAGGCAAAAGAGAGATAACCTTGGCTTGCAAAGGCTGCAGAGGCCATTAAAAGCGCTCCAGGAGGTATCGGGAACGCCAAAGCTGCCAAAAGTGTGACTGTAAATATAGCCCAGTATTTATACAAAAGTATATAAGGTAATACGACAGAAATGATTATATCCATAAATTGTCCTGTTTTTTTATTGTAACATCTTTATTAAAATAAAATAATTAAATATTTTATGTTAATATTAAGTTATGAAAAAAAGTAAAAAAAGGGATATTGAGAAAGTTTACACAAAAAATGAGTTTATAAAGAAGTTGCGCCGACTTGCAGATTATCTAGAAAAGGATAGAAAATTTTCTATCCAAGTAGCAGGAGAAAAGATAAATGTGCCTAAAGATGCAACAATAAACATTGAACACGAAAAGAGTAAAGGCGAAGAAGAGCTAGAGTTCCAGATTAAATGGAGTAATAAATAAAGTATTAGAACTTGGTGTGTGTACGACCAGCTTCTTTTTCCAACTTTTCAAGTTTCTTTGATATATATACAAGCTCTTCTTTCACTTCACCAATAGTATTGATCTCACTTTTTAGATCTGCTTCAGTTCTCTCATTTAAACGTCTTTCCCCTCTTAAACCAGAGAGTATCAGCTCATTACCTATAAAGCTTGATGTAAATGCACCAGTTGTATGTAAAATAAATATACCCACGACGAAAGAAAGTGGTCCATCCCACCATATGTTTTGAGCTAGATCTATTGAAGAATTAGAATAAAAATAACCGAGTAGTATATGAATACTATCAGCTGTATGCCACACCCCTCTCCAGAACAAAACTATACCGATACCTACGATAAGAGCGTACCACCCAGGGTGGTGACTCAAAAATGACTGAATTTTTTGTTTAAGTTTTTTATGGAGATTCATGCCATCTATTATACCAAATTTTTATCTATCTTTGACCTATGACTTGAAATTGACCTGGAATGAATACATACCCATACTACATACACCTACAATTGGTATCTCAGCTTTTGGATTACCTAAATCTATAATTGTCTCACCTGTATTGGGTAAAACTTTTTGAAAACCTATAGACCTTATAGAAAGTGAAGCTGAGCAATCATAAGTACCTTCGGTTTTCAGGATAAGTTTAGTTGGGATATCAGCTTTTGCTTCTGAAATTCTTGGAAGATATCCTCCCTTAACATTTATAGTGACATATTGAGTGCCGTCTTTTACTTCAATATTCTGTAAAACTTGAGTTTCAGTAGTTTTAGTTATATTTTGACTATTTTTTATTTTTGACCCGGAGACAAAAAGAATTCCAATTCCTATTGCAAGACCAATCATTATAATAATATATGCGGTTTTATTCATAGATTTATTATATATTAAATAATGGGTTAATAATACCAAGCCCAGCTAGCCCTGCTAAGAGCGCAAATATTCCCAAACCTAATACCACAACACCAGCAGATTTAAAAAATAATGGTGCATATCTACTATGAGCAAATGAAGCGGAACCAAAAGAAAGTAGTGCGAGCATGGGTAAAGTTCCAAGAGCAAATGCAAACATAATAAAGAAGCCAGATGTAAATGAACCACTAGAAAGTGCTACAACTTGCATTGATTGAGTAAATCCACACGGCAAGAAGAAAGTGCCAAATCCTACTAAAAGTGGGGTAAGTGTCTTGTGTTCAATTTTCCTAAAGAATTTAAAAATTCCAGAGTGTAACACCACCTTATTTTTTGCAAAAACTCCAATTAAATTGAGACCGAGCAACAACATTACGACCGATGCAATAATTCCTAATATTGCAGTTAGAGTAAAGTTAATCCCGATAACATTACCAACTAATCCTAACACTCCACCCAATAACGCAAAGCTAACTAGTCTACCAACATGAAAAAGTATAAATGTTTTCTTATCATTTATATTATCCTGAGATATCTTAGCTGAAAGCGACAACACTAAGCCGCCAACGATTGCAAGACATGAGGAAACGGAGGCTATAAGCCCAATAATAAAACTTGTTGTTGGTGTAGTTTTTCCACCAATACCAAGATTTAAAATACCTGATTTCTGTAATAAAAAAAATAAAATAAGAAATCCTAAGCCAATAGGAATAGCTTTCCAAATAACATCATTATTAACCTTTTCTTTAACGACTTTTTCTAAAGAGAGAGAGTAACCATTAGGTTTTATTTTACTTGTTAATATATCTGTTAATTCTTGAGAGCTAATCTCTATATCAGTTTCTATTTCTACAGTTTCTTTTTTCAAATTTACTTGCACGCCTGTAACAAAATCCTGCTCAATCAGAATATCTTCAATCAAGATTTTACATGATGCACAATGAGTACCTGTTACGTGGAATGTGTATTTATTCATAATTATAATATTTTTGCTTTAATTCTAAGTGAATTCGACACCACTGATACACTTGAGAATGCCATCGCAAGTCCTGCAAAAGCTGGATTTAGCAACCATCCGAACATTGGGTAAAATAATCCTGCTGCAAGTGGGATGCCTACCACATTGTAAGCAAATGCCCAAAATAAATTTTGCTTTATGCCTCTCATTGTAATCTTAGAAAGTTTAACCGCTTTTACAAGTTTTGATATATCACCATGTAGTAATGTAATTCCCGCAGATTCTATGGCGACATCAGTACCTGTTCCCATAGCTATACCTACGTCAGCTTGAACTAAAGCTGGAGCATCATTTATGCCATCACCCACCATGGCGACAATAGCGCCAGAATCTTGCAACTCTTTTATCTTACCAGATTTTTCTTGAGGTAGAACTTCAGCAATGACATTGTCTATATTTGCCTGTTTAGCTATATAATGAGCAGCTAAACTATTATCCCCTGTGAGCATTACAACCTTTATTCCTTTTTTATGAAGTGCAGTTATCGCTTCTATAGTCTCTCCTTTTAAGAGATCACTAAGGGCTATTAATCCTACCTTCCTGTTGTCTACTTCCACTACTATCACGGTTTTACCTTGCTCTTGTAATTCCTTTATTTTTACATCTGTTTTTTCATTTTGATCTGGTCTATGTATATATACACTCTGACTATTTATAGTTCCTTTAATTCCTACTCCTTCAAGAGCTAGAAAATTTTGAGCTTCTTCTAAAGTAATTTTTTCAAAGTTAGCTTTTTGTACCACTGCTTCAGCTAATGGGTGCTCTGAATATTTTTCTACACTCGCAGTAATCTTAAGTATTTTATTTTCGTCCCATTTATTATCGATACTTACTATATCAGTTACTTCTGGTTTGCCTTTTGTTATTGTTCCAGTTTTATCAAGAACAATAGTATCTACCTTGCTCAACTTTTCTAATGCTTCTGCGTTACGAATAAGAATACCATGTTCTGCTCCTTTTCCAACACCTACAATAATAGCTGTAGGTGTAGCGAGGCCTAATGCACAAGGACAGGCGATAACAAGAATTCCGACAAATGATAATATTCCATACGATAGTCCTGCTGAAAATCCTATCGTGTATGATCCTATAACAAGCCAAAGAATAAGAGTCAAAAATGCAATACCAAGTACAGCAGGCACAAATACACTAGATACCCTATCGGCCATTTCTTGAATGGGTGCTCGGCTACCTTGAGCTTCCTCAACCATTTTTATTATTTGAGCAAGAACAGTGTCAGAGCCTATTTTAGTTGCTTTAAATTTAAAACTCCCTTGTTTATTCATTGTTGCACCGACTACCAAATCCCCTATTTTTTTATCTACAGGAATCGATTCCCCTGTAATCATAGATTCATCAATGGATGAGGTGCCCTCTATAATCTCTCCATCTACTGGGATTTTTGATCCAGGTTTTACAATTAAAATATCCCCGATTTTCACATCACTTATTTTAACTTCTACTTCTTTTCCGTCTATATAAAGTAATGCAGTTTTTGCTTGAAGTCCTACGAGTTTTTCTATGGCTTCTCCTGTGCGAAGTTTTGACCTAGCTTCTAGATATTTACCGAGTACAACAAATCCAATAACAATAATAGTTACATCAAAATAGGTATATTCTGGTAATTTTAGAAATATTCTAAGTCCTGGTAATAGTGTGATGATCGCACTATATACATAAGCCGAAAGCGTACCTATACCTATCAAAGTGTCCATATTTGCTACACGATAGCGTATAAATTTACCTACTCCTTGTAAAAAAGGCTGCCCAACCCAAAATAGAGCTATAGTAGCAAGTACCATAGAAATAATATTAAATATTGGCATTGGAATAGACAAAATCGACACTGATAAAAAGAATTTAGCTGCTATATCCCACATCATTAAGATAAAAATAATTAGAGATATGGGAAGGATAAAATGCATTTTATTTTGCATTGCCAAAAGTTCTTTCATTTTTTCTTCTTTAGATTCATTCATACCCATATGGGTACTGTGGTCCATACCTTTCATATCAGTATTATCATCTATAGAAAATGAATACCCGAGAGTTGCAATCTCTTTGTTCATATCATTTACAGATATTTTATTTTCATCGAAGTCTATTTGAGCTTTCTCGGCAGCAAAATTAACATTAATACTATCTACTCCAGAGAGTTTAGAAACTTTTTTAGTTATGATAGCTGAACAACTAGCACAATGCATCCCTTTAACTTTTAATGTTTGTTTTGACATATAATTATTTTATATCTTATACCATTCCATCCTCCAATCTTTAAAAACCTTAAGAGTTGTTGTTAGGAATGTATCAACAGCATCTGCATTGTTTAAGATTTCAGTTCTACTTGACTTAAGCTTGATGTCCTTTGTCATAAGTAAACCTGCTTCGTGGTGAGCAATAAGAGCATTTAAAAATCGGAGGTCAAATTTATCATCAGAATTTCCAAGGTTAGAAACCACTGGATCTCTTACACTTTTAGTATCTTTATACCAAGCCTTTTTCCATTCATATAGCTCAGCAATAGCTGCTGGCTCGTCCGCAAGTATTTTGGCTGACAAAGCTTTCATTTCCTGTCTTTGCACATTAACTTTAGCTTGTTCGGCTAAGAGCATAGCCCCTCTGTGATGAGCAATCATTGCGTTGATATAACGTAAATCAAGAGTCCGATCAGCTCTTCCTAAGTCCATACTTGTCTTATCGTACATACCTAGTTTATATTCAGGAGTCGTAGAGTAACCTATAGCAAGTCCTATAATACCTATAACTATCATGAGTGAAATTGCGAGTGTAGTTGATATTTTTGACATAAAATTTTATTGCATGTTATAAATTTTTAATAACTCTTTTATCGCACCAGTTTTATCAGTCTTCATCTGTTCTATTAAACATGATTCGAGGTGACCTTTGAGTAACTCTTTACGAGTACTATGAAGTAGACCTATTACACTATCAATCTGTTGAATAACCTCTGGACAATATCTACCTTCGATTATCATAGTAGAAACTTTCGACAAACTTCCACTTGCCATATTTACTAACTTCACCGACTTATTATTAATTTCCCCATGTTTATGCTTATGTTCATGTTTGTTTACCATATACCCTATACTATAGGGTATATGGTACTGTAAGTCAATATTAAGAGTGGATAACTTTTTTGTCCGTAAGAAGATTTGACTTAATATGATTTTAATGTTAAGGTAATGCTAAATTACTTAATTTTTGGTTTTAAGAGTAGATTTCTATAAGTCTTTTCTTATAACCAAAAATTATAGTCGTGCAACAGATACCAGGTAAAATAGAGATAATTGGAGACAGCCTTCTTGAGGTAAAATTCAACGGCATGTTTCCAGGGCAAAGCTACCACGTAGTAGCTACCAGCTTAAAAAGCAATCATAAAGATAACTTCAACATTGAACACGCTTCAGTGTTGCAGAAATCTATTATTGATGGCCTTCTGGAGTTAAAAAACCCCACATTGGACGCCATACCTTTGATAAACAAGATTTCATTCAACAAAGACAGTAATGTGTGGAGAATAGAAATCTTCTCCATCAAAATTGCTGACTTTGGAGACACCATACCTCAAAGGATAAAAGAAACCTTTGAAAAGGTAATAAATATAAATTGGGGATTAAGATTCTAATAATCCCCCCACCTTCGTCTTTCCCCGTTCGGTATAACAAACCAGCGGGGCTTTTTTATTTCCGTAAATCAAAAAACCACCTGAATAAGGTGGCTTTTTGATTTTAATAATTATTTATTTATAACAGCTGTAACTTCTTCTGCGATTTTATTTTGAGTTGCTTTACCAACTACACCATCACTTTTTAGACCATAATCACTTTGAAGTTCTTTTACGTATTTCTCAGTTATAGGACCAAATTTACCAGTAGCAGGAACAGGGTAACCTACTCCTCTTAGGAAAAACTGAAGCATTTCTACTTGAGATCCAGTAGACCCCTTCTTAAGTTTCCCATCAATTATCATAGGAGAACCTTTTACGTAGTTTAGAGATTTAATAATATTCTCATCTGACAAGACAGGAGCCTTTTCTGGAATACCAGCAGTTGTTGAAGCACCTAGAACTTGAGGACCACCTAAACTATTTACTAATTGATGCACGTCCTTTAATGTCATTGCCGCAGATGAAGCATATGGTAGAGCAAGCATGAGGGCAAGAGTTGAAACAATTGTTAATTTTTTCATGTTATGTATTATATACTAATTAATGATAATTGTCAATAGTTATAATTTTATTAAAAATTACCTAAATATTGCCTTTGCACCCATCCATCTGGAGCATTATCGAAGTCGACCTTCCACCAAGTATAACCACTTCCTGTTCCAGGACCATCTACTATTGTTCCTACAGCATCTTTTTGTTGAATACCAAGTTTAAGAGATGCATTGTTATGATTCTCTCTTACAGAAACACGAGCCAATGTCTTTACTCTAGTACCAATGCCTAGCACTGGTGCACTACTTGAACCATATAGCCCACTATTATAACCAGCAGGTACAAAACTAAGTGGGCTTGCACCGAAGTTCGCAGTACCAGTACCACTAAACTCACCTCCCCATGCTGCATATATATTTCCACTTATACCACTAAACATTTCTCCCATTAAGTTTCCATTTTTGTAAATACTTATCTTACCATTATCCATATCAAGTCCTACTCCGACAATGTCTCCGGTTGAGAATCCTGTACCCCAGTAGCCATTATTACCGTTATGGAATTTAGCTCCATCATCAACTACAATACTCCAACCTCTTGCATCAAATCCAAGTGTATTACCTAAGTTTGCTCCAGCATCTGCTACACCAATAAATTGATTTCCTGGATTATCTAACCTAACCTCCCAATACCATTTACCAGAAGATTTAGATATTGTTGAACGCACTGTTCCCTTTCCACCATTCCAAGCAGCTGTCATATTGTTGTTTGATAGAGCAACCTTTGCACCTTTGTCAGCTGGATTCCAAGTAGCATATGTACCACCAACAATAATTATTGGATCAACTTCTACCATCATTGTGTCGAAGGCTGTTCCACCATTACTATCAGTAACTTTTAGTTCAAAAGTATATGAACCTTCAGCAAGCCCTGTCACAGTTGTTGTAGCAGATGAAGGATTTGTAATTGTAGCGGATCCACCGGAAAGTTTTGTCCATGAGTACCCTACAATTGTTGCAGTTCCTTGAGCTACACCTCCACCTGAGAGAGTCACTGTACTTGTAGGAAGAGTGATAGATTGATCAGGTCCTGCATTTGCAGTAGGAGGAAGGCTTGATCCTGTCCCTACTAGATATGTTCTGGCGCTTGCATTTGTAAGTGTTCCACTATTTGTAGGAGTTAGAGTTACAGTACCTGCAAGTGTTGGAGTGATTGTAAATGTCTGAGCAGTGCTTGAGTTACTCCATGTCTTAACTATTGGAGTTGATAGACCGCCACCTGAACGATTGACTGTGATTGTACCTGTATAAGGACCGTTTGGAGTAAGAGTGAACACAGATGATGCTGTATTTACTAGACCACTAGCTGGACCTGTGAATGTGTATGATGTTGCAGTTTGAACTGCAGCTGGATTAACTGTGATCTGTACCAAGTCACCACCCTTTGCTCCATAACTATCAGTAGCTTCTATCAAATATGTATAAACACCAGGTGTCCCACCAGTACCAGTAGTTAGACCTGTGATAGTTGTAGTTAGAGAGTTTGGACTAGTTATAGCTCCTCCTGCTGGACCTGATGTTTTGGTCCAAAGATAAGTCATAGGAGTATTTGGGTCAGTTGCTGTAGCTGTAAGAGTAACAGAATTTACTGGTAGAGTAATTGTCTTATCAACACCTGCATTTACAACAGGAGCTTGGTTAGCAAAGTAAGACAGAGGTCCTGGACTTGTAAGAGTAGGATTGCTTGATGGTGTAAGAAGTATTGCTCCGCCTACTGCTGGTGTTATTGTAAAGCTCTGAGCAGCGCTTGAGTTTGAGAAAGTTTTTGTTATTGAAGTAGTCATAGCTCCACTTACACTAATAGTTATTGTACCTGTGTAAGGAGCATTTGGAGTGATAGTAAAGCTTCCAGATGAACTACCAACCATACCTACAGCTGGACCTGTGAATGTGTATGATGTTGCAGTTACTGTTCCCCCATTTACTACCACATTCATAGTGTCTGTACCTGTTGCATTAAGGTTATCTGTGACTTGAAGTTGGAAGGTATATGTACCTTGAACAAGTCCTGTGACTGTAGTTGATGCAGCTGCAGGTGTTGTAATAGTACCTGCTGCTGGACCTGCTGTTTTAGTCCAAAGGTATGATGCAATAGTTCCATCTGAATCTGTCCCTGAACCACTTAAGGTGACTGCACTTGTAGGAAGAGTGATTGATTGATCAGGTCCCGCGTTTGCTATTGGAGATTGATTTCCACTTGTACCTCCAGTTTCCCATCTTCCTATATCAGGAGCAGTACCATTGTACGGAATACCCACATTAATACCTTTATCAATTAATGGTGATGAGGATTGAAGGTGGAAATCAG
>JBGAUR010000022.1:0-9806 GCA_044228545.1 Minisyncoccia bacterium
AAAACTGGTAATTTAAAACCAGATTCTAAGAATATTGATTCCATAATAAAAAGAATGGCTAAAATGGACTTAGACGTAGTTGAAAAAGACGGTAAACCAAGCATAGAATTTGCTAAAACAGATCCTTCTGCAACAGAAGGAAAAAAGAAATTGGTTGAATTATTTAATGTAGTTGCAAATGAGTATGCAAAAATGCCGGATGCTTGGAGAAACGAAAAGGCAGCAGCAAGTAGGTACGGTAAATTTTGGGATAAAGATAAATCTAAAAAGCATGAAGAATTCCAATCAAAGAAAGAGCAGTACATGGCGGTCAGAGGTAAACTTTTAGAAATGAAAGTAAAAGAGCTAGAGGATAGCGGAATGACAAAAGAAGCTGCACTAGATGAAGCGATGTTAAAAATGAACTTGGTTGATGGAGATATCGCTACGCTTCAATGGTCCAACACTAACCCTGACGCATTATCAGAATTAGATAAGATAGAGAACGAAGCATCTTGGAAAAAAGTTTTCAATAATGAAAACCTATGGAAAAGTTCTTATGCTTTGATGGGTTATAGTCTAAGAAAAGGTACCTCTTGGCTTAGCTTAGCAGCTGCACCTATAGTATCTGGTGTGATTGGAGGACTTAGAGCAAATAGAAAAGCAGGGCAGAAAATAAATACAGCGTACATGGAGGGTAGGGAAGAGAAAACATTTAGAGAAATGACACTTGAAGAAAGAATGCAGATAAAAAATGCCTATAGTAGTGAAAACTTCAAAAAAGACGCAAGTGGAAATGTAGTGTTAGATGATTGGGGAAAACCAATAATGAAAGATGGTAGTGTTTATAAACCAGGTTACCTTCATGAAGATAAAAATACAAAGAAAGGTTGGTTCTCTAAATTGTTAGGTGGAAAAGAAGTCAACACGAAAGAGATGGTGGCTTTTGTTGATGCTGATAGTCAAATACAAAGACTAAATAATCTAGTAATAAATCTAGAAAATGCAAGAGAGCAAGATAAACCTAGGATAGCTTCGGCAATAAACGCTCGTATTGCTTACATTCAAGGTAAACATGAACAAGGTTTGATAAACTATGGAACCGTCAATGCAATAGATAATAATTATCAACTTTTTGAAATTATAAGTAAGGCGGCCGTAGCTGCTCACGGCCACGAAACTAAAGATAAAATCACGCAAAAAGAAAAGGATGATGGTTTTATTGACACAAATACTTTACAAAATATTGAGGAACGTCGAGATGAACTCTTGTATAGAGTTATGAGAGACAATCGATTGATCATGGACGATAGGCAAGCTGAATATAAAGTAGCAGAAATAAAAAGGGGTATCGCTGTAGCAGCAGGTATAGGTACGTTTGGTAGACTTGTTGGTTTTTTCCGTGAACACGTTAACTTTGGACAAGCAGGTGGAGTAATAGACGCGGGTGGCACAAAGCTTGCTGTTAATAATGCAACAGAAATTGCGCAAATAGATAAAGCTGTAGCAGACTCTGCAGACTCATTTATTATAAAACCACCTCGTCCATCTATTGAATCAGTTACCACAACTGAAATAGAACCTGTGATTGCCAAAAATGATTTAACACTAACACCTGAAAATCAAAAAATTGTTGACGAGAATACAATAACCAAGCCATCAAAAAATATAGAGGTTGATCAAGAAGATATAACAAAAGTGACAGGAGAAAATAATATAATACCGAAGAAACCAGAAATAGTAGATGAAGTAGCTGCAAAAGAAAAGATTACAGGGGAAGTAAGTAACGAAAATATAGATCTCTCTGGAGCTCACCAAGTAACTGAAAACGGGAATATAATAAATACTGAGACAGTGGTAGCTCCTAAGGTAACTGAGGACGATATTGACCTTTCTGGAGCTCGCAAGGTTCCTGGAACAGAAATTAATACCAAGGAGTTAGATAAATACGGACTTCCACCAGTTCTTGAAACTGAAACACCTATAATAGTAGATGATAACATACGTCCTACGAAAGTTGGTGGATTTAATAATGAAAATATTGGATCTGGGAAAGTAATAAAACCTACTGAAGCTGTTGGTGGATATAATACTGGAGAGGAAAAGGGTAATATATATCCTAGAACTGGTGCTTTAAAAGGTGGCCCTAATGCTGAACCATTTTCAAGAGAAGTTCCGATGACAGATAGGGAAGAAATACCTACAAATAGAGGTAAGAATGTATTTGATAATAACGTGGAAGGCAATAAAACAAAAGAAATACTTTCTATAGAAGAAGATCCGAAACATTTTGAAAATGCAAAAGAAATACGTCAAACTTTCGGAAATAAAACTGTTTTGATAGATAAAGCAGAGTATCCGACTCTTGATCAAGTTGAGGACGGAGTAGATTACAACGATTGGAATACTGCAAATGACAATATGTTTGAACAAAAAGGTTTAGAATTTAATTCTTACGAAGATTTCAGTAAGGAACGTGAACTTCAAGAACTTTTTGGGACTAATACATATACAGAAAATCCGGCAAAGATTGTATATGATCAAAATTTAGGTAGAAACGTAGAAATACCAAAACACGTCAGTATAACTCAAGAATATTTTAGAGATATGCCTGAGTGGAAGTCTGTAGAAAAAATCCCAGCTAAATACTTCTTCCAAGACGATTTCCTAAATGGAAACAAAGTACCTCAAGCAGATCTTGATGCACTAGTTAAAAAAGGAATTATTACTCAAAACCCTTTAACCGGAACTTATTCATTCTCACATAGAAATGAAATAGAGAGAATGTCTGCAATGTACAAGAAACTTGTATCTAGTAAAGACTATGAGAAGTTTATAGATAAGGTTGAATACAAACTTGGGAATGATAGACCTATTGGTAACGAAAATATGGAGACTTACATCAAACGTATAACCGCAAAAGTATATAAGGCAGATGATAATACATTGTATGGATTTAAAAGACCAGTAGATTGGAATGATAGGGGCTCTTGGTCAAGGGATTATGATGGAGATAGACCTAATCAGGACAGGATGATGCGACCAATTTCTCCTACACGTCGTATATACGAGAGATAAAATTGAGAAGGCTAATAAAAATGTTACAATAGGGTACCGATGAACCACTTGGAATCCTTAAATGATAAACAAAAAGAGGCTGTCCTTTATACAGAGGGGCCTCTTTTGATTGTAGCTGGAGCTGGAGCTGGTAAGACAAAAACTATAACCCATAGGATAATCCACCTCATACATCAAGGTATAGACCCGAGCCAAATACTTGCAGTTACTTTTACAAACAAAGCTGCCAAAGAAATGCGAGATAGGGTTATTAGTCTATTAAACGATCCTGCCCATGGACAAAATACTTTGCCTTTTATATCAACATTTCACTCACTGGGGGTATATATAATAAAAGAGAACGCACATCTTATAGGATTGACTAAACATTTTGCGATTGCAGACGAACATGATGCTCTTGTAATAATCAAAGACATAATGAAAGAGCGAGATATTGATCCAAAACAATATGAACCTAGAAAAATAAAAAGTATTATCTCTAAATCAAAAGGTGATTTTATAACATCTGAAACATTCAGCCAAAATGTAAATAGTGGGATACAAAGTATTGTGGCAGTTATTTGGCGAGATTATGAAAGAAAGCTAAAAGAAGAAAGAGCTCTTGATTTTGATGATCTTCTTCTTCAAACAGTTCTCATTTTGAAAAAATATCCTGAAGTAAAAAATAGCTACCAAGCGAAATGGAAATACATACATATAGATGAGTATCAGGATACAAATGAAGTACAATACGAACTTACAAAGTTATTGGTAAACAAAGATGAGAATATTTGTGTTGTAGGTGACACAGATCAAAATATTTACAGCTGGCGCGGAGCAAACATAAAAAATATGCTTCATTTTGAAAAAGATTTCCCGAACGCAAAGGTTATAATGCTTGAACAAAATTATAGATCGACAAAAAATATAATAAGTGCTGCAAATAATGTGATAAAGAAAAACCAGTATCGAGTAGATAAAACCTTGTTTACAGAAAACGTTGAGGGTGAATCTATAGATATATACGAAGCATATGATGAGGTAGTCGAAGGAGAATTTGTCTCAGAAAAAATTGACGAGTTATTGCAGAACGGTATAGATCCAGAAGAAATCGCAGTTTTATATAGAGCCAACTTTCAATCACGTGTGATTGAAGAAGCATTGCTTGGAAGACAGGTTCCGTATCAAGTTCTTGGTGTGAAATTTTTTGAACGTCGTGAGATAAAAGATATTCTCTCTTATATTAGAGCTTCTTATAATAAAGAAAGTCTTTCAGATATAAAAAGAATAATAAATACACCGGCTCGTGGTATAGGAAAAGTCACCCTTACTAAACTTTTTGCTGGAAATTTTTCTGAACTTCCAAAAGCAATGCAAGAAAAAATAAATAAGTTTTATATTCTTTTAGATAAAATCCGAGAATATACAGATAGCCACACGCCGTCAGAATCTATAAAATTCGTTATTAAGGAAAGTGGGCTTGAAGCTGAACTCTCAAAAGGACCGTCAGACGACCTTGAAAGATTGGAAAATATGAGGGAATTAGTAACTCTTGCAACTAAATATGACACTATGGCTCAAGGTGAAGGGGTTGAAAAATTACTAGAAGATGCAAGTCTTGCTAGTGATCAAGATACACTTATGCATAAAAGTAAGGGGGTAAGATTAATGACAGTGCATGCATCAAAAGGTTTGGAGTTTAAATATGTGTTTATAACTGGCCTTGAGCAAGATCTTTTTCCCCATACTAGAATGGACGGAAAATCAAAAGAGGACAGAGAAGAGGAGCGTAGACTTTTTTATGTAGCTTTAACAAGGGCAAGGCAAAAATTGTATTTGTCATACGCATCTCTGCGAACAATCTTTGGTAACAGACAAGTAAATACCCCGAGTGAGTTTATTTACGACATACCTGAACATTTAACTTCGTTTGACCAAGGTGGCCCAAAAAATGGTGAGAGAGTGGTATATTTATAATATGATTCATAAAGCAAAAAAATCTTTTGGGCAAAATTTCTTAAAGTCTGAACTTGCGCTCCGAACAATGTGTGAATCTGGAGAAGTTTCCAAAAAAGATATAGTTTTGGAAATCGGTCCTGGTAAAGGGGCACTGACTGAAAAACTTTTAGAAAAAGCGAGTAAGGTTATTGCTGTAGAAAAAGATCGCGACCTTATCGCAATTTTAGAAGAAAAATTCAAAGAACAAATAGACACTGGAACTCTTGTACTAATACAAGGAGATATATTAGATTTTGATGTAAAAAAATACGACCTTAAAAAAGGAGGATATAAAATAATTGCAAATATTCCATACAACATAACTGGAGCAATATTTAAAAAATTTCTATCTGAAGATATTCAACCAGAAAAAATGGTCATCTTAGTTCAAAAAGAGGTTGCGATGCGTATTGTTGCAAATGATAAAAAAGAAAGTATTTTGTCTTTATCTGTAAAAGCTTACGGAGAGCCAAAATACATAATGAAGGTTGGAAAAAGATTTTTTAGTCCATCACCTAAAGTAGATTCCGCTATTGTTGCGATAAATAACATAGATAGAGCAAATTTTGTTAATAAGAAGGAAGAGGGGCAGTTTTTTAGATTGATAAAATCTGGCTTTGCACATAAAAGAAAAGTTTTAAGAAAAAATCTGGAATCAATACTTCCTAGTAGCCTAATAGAGAAAGCTTTCTCTGATCTAGAAATTGCTAAAGGGGTTCGAGCAGAGGATTTATCTTTTGTAACTTGGCTGAAATTGGGAAAGTATTGGTCAAAAAGTATAGGAGATTTGTAGTTTGAGTTGTATAATATTTGAATATAATGAATAAGGATTATTTACCAAGTAAACAATTCGTATATCGTGCAATTGCAATTGTCTTGATACTTGCAATCATTTTGGGAATATACGAAATAGCTCGCTATTTTGGCGGAAAATCAGAAATCCTTCCTAAAAGTAAGCTAGTGGTAAAAAACTTAACGGAACAAGATGAAAATGACAATACTATCCCTGACTGGGAGGAAAAACTTTGGGGACTTGATCCAACTAAAAATGGACCTGAAAATAAAGAGTTCATATTGGCTAAAAGAGCAACTATAGCAAAAGAGAGGCCTGATTTGGCTGGTGGAGATAGTCCTATATCTGAAAATGATGCACTTTCTCGTGATTTCTTCTCTATTATTATGTCTCTTCAACAAAGTGGTACACTGGACCAGAGTTCAGTACAAGCCGTATCAGAAGCGATTGGAAAAAACGTAGAAGCAGAACCTATAGATGATATATACACTAGAAGTATGGTAAAGGTTATTGAATCTAACCCTGAGTCTATTAGTGATTACTATGAGGGTTTTATAAACCTTGTCATAAAATACGGAGACAAGAACATCGGAGATGAACTTATATTTATAAACCAAGGATTAGCAAATAACGACCCAAATGCTATAAAACAGATAAATTCTATTGCAAAGGCATATAAAGATTTTGGAGGTGAGTTCTTAAAAATCCCAGTACCAAATACATTGGTTGGACCACACTTGAGCTTGGCAAACAACTATGCAAAGGTTGGTGAAACTATAACTGGTATGACAAATCTACTCGGAGATCCACTCTCTGGGATGAAATCTTTTATAAACTATAAAAAATACAGTGATGCCTTAGTCGAAGATATTGATAGAGTTTCGGGGAACTAATAATGTGTTATACTATTAATGATTAATCTACTATGAATAAAGGAACTGCAAGAAAAATTATTTCTACTTTAGTCATCACTTTATTTTTAGTGGAAACTCTTTTACCTTTGCAAGTATACGCGGGTATAGCAACAGGTGGAGCTCAATCTACCCCATCTGGCCAAACATCAGCGCCTTTGAATTACGATAATCCAAATAGTGGCGATAACCCTTTTAAACCAAAGGTTAAGGACTTTATAAATCCAAAACTACTTTCTCAAGTCGTAGGCTGTACTGGAGTAGTAAACAAAGTATCAGATAAAATTGTTGGGGCTGTAAATAAAATTGCAAACAAATTAGTAGATAAAGCAAAAAAGAAACTCCAAGATTGGGCAAAAAAGCAACTAGCGAAAACAACAAAAAACATAGTAACAACTGTGATAACTGGAGTTATCCAAACAGCGTTAGGAGCAACTACTACTACAGTTGTAGGAACTGGAACACAACTAGGAACTGGAGCTGGTAAGGGTATTGAGAATATAGCTAACAGAAATCTAACAGAAGAGCATGTTGATGCTAGTGGTGTTGAAAAAAAGCTTGATGAAGCTGCAGAAGTACATTCAGAGGAGAAAAAAGAAGATGATAAAAAAGAAGCAAAGAAGGAATATAGAGAAAATTGTTTAAATGGTATTGCTATCCAAATGGCAAAAAATCAACTTGCTGCCATGACAAAATACACTATGAACTGGATAAACACTGGTTTTAGTGGTAATTCGTTCTATGTACAAAATGTTAGTAAATACATGGGAGATATTGAAAATAGTATTCTTGAACAAGAAACAAGACTATTTAAAGACCCGATGAATGGCCAAGAATACCCTTGGGCAAGAGATTTTACTCGCGGGGCAGTCACGACGGAACAACTAAAAAAAGATTTTGTTTCTTCTATGAAACAAGACCTTACAAATTATCTTGAACCTGGAGCAACTATTGAAAGTTATTCGAATGATTTTGCTAAAGGTGGATGGGATGGATGGTTTGCTCTTACTATGAATGACAATAATAATCCTTTAGGATTTACATATCGTAACGCAGAAAATATATCGCAAAAACAACAAAAAGCGACAGAACAAGCTAAATCTGAAATAGATAGGGGTGGTGGTTATAGGGATCAAAAAGAGTGTGCTGTATATGAGAAGCCGCCAGCTCAGTGGTGGTAAACCTCAAGCGGAACAGAAATGTAAAGAGTGGAAAACAGTTACTCCAGGAAGCGCAATAGCCACAAAAGCAAATACATACCTAAATACTCCAGAAAGACAACTTGAGCTAGTAAAAACAATGAATGACGCATTGAATGCCCTGTTTACAGCACTCTTGAGTAAACTTGGAAGTAAGGGACTAGCAGGGCTTGCTCCATCAGCAAATATAACTACAACTCAAGCGGGAGCAACAGTTCAAAGTATTACTTTTGATGAGGATGGGTACGTAAATGTAGATGATACAGTATTTGGAGTAGGTAGTACACCTATCGCCACAACTACTGGAGTAATAGTAGGTACTGGTGGTAATACAACTCCGGGTGGAAGTGGAACAGGAGGAGTAAAACCAATTAAAAATCCTCGCCCATACATCCAAGATGATGGATTCGATATCACAAAAGATCTTGGAAATATTTATGATCAAGACGGTGTACTAATCAAAAAAGGAGTAATACAGAACCAATACGATTATATTGACGCAATGGGAATCTATAGATCAACTATAGCAGATGTGTTACCTGCTCTCGGCGAACTAGACTACTGTATTCCTGGACCAAACCCAAATTGGAGAGAAAATTCTAAAGAAGCAATAGAAGAATACTTAGCGACTCTAAACAGTGTAAACGACATTGGAAATGTAGGTAACACAATAGAGTATGCCCCAGAAGGTACTTACGAATACCCAAGACCGCTACCCGAGAATCCTCCGAAGAAAAAAGTTTCGTTGTTTAAGAGAATAAGCTTCATAGTAAATCCTATCGCTGGAATGAACCAAATAAGAAAGAAATTTAAAGAGGCGAAAGACCGTAGGGAAAATGAGAAAGATCGAGCAGCAATAGAAGCAGACAACGAAAGAATCCGACTAAAGAATGAGAAAATAAGGAATGATATGTTGGCTGGCAAGAGACCACTTGATCCAATATTTATAGCAAACACAATAGGAACAGATCGCGACTCAATACTAAAGATGATGGCTCCAGAAAACACTGGTCTTGACCCTACAAAACTCCTAGCAACACTTGAAGCTTTTGAGGAAAATATTGAAGCAACATATGGACTCGCTAGTCCTATGCAAAATTACTGGAAAGGTAATAATAAATACTTACAAATGTCACAAGAAGGTCTTCAGCTTACTAAAAATATTCCAGATTATATAGAAGAAATAGAAACTGCAAAAAGCGATTCTAGAGACTTACTTGCAGAAGCTACTCCAAATCTTGATAAGTTGAAAGCAATCCAAAAAAGAGTAAATGAAATAATAGCTGCAGCTCAAAAAAGAAGAGCAGATAAAACTGCAAAGCTAGGTGGGGTAAAAATTAGTCCGACTTGCTTATTGAAAGAAAAAACAACATTTACAGACTACAATGGAAAGATAATATCCTCTGTCGATGATAGACCATTACCACCAGTAAAGAGTAAAGAAAAAATAATAAAAGATTATGCGCCATTAGATAGTAGTATATTAATAAAAGTAGCACAGTAGTAATATGGAAAATAATCCTAAAAAAAGTAAAGCTCTGATAATAACAATAATAGCAATTGTTGTGCTTGTTGTAGTTGCGTACTTATTGTTTAAAAACAGTGATAAACTTTTTGGGACAAAAAACCAATCCCTTACAAAATTATTTTCTCCGTTACTAGGTACACCGAAACAAAAAACTGTTGATACTGTAGAGAAAACTGTTGACGAGACGGAGACAGAGGAAGAAAGTTCTATTAATGACACACCAAGTGGTAGTGGAAGCGACATAAATGAGGTTGTAGGTGGTGATGTCGGTGGACCTATAAATAAAAAAAGTGGAATAACTGCACCTTTTAACCCTATTCCAACACCAGGAGAAGGTATAA